>NZ_JANRHN010000006.1:0-164601 GCF_024733745.1 Bacteroides sp. ET225
GGTATAAAAGCTGTTTTTTGAGGAAGTAAGCGGAGGAGAAGTAGCAGAACGGGGCAAAACAGCAAAGGACTTGTCGAGGAATTATTGAGTATTCTGCAAAAAGAATACACCTGTCTGAAATCAAGAGAGTTAGAAGAATGACCCCGGTATTGGGTAATGAGTTGGCAACCGTCCTAATTGCCGCAGTCTGCATCGCTTTGCTTGTTTGGGTAACTCTTACGGATGCAAAAATAAAAAAAGCCCGTAAGAAAAAAAGGAGAAATATGTTTTTTCTTATGGGCTTACATTTAATGATGGCTTTTTATTTTAAATATTCTATGCCATTATCGGTATAATTAAATTCTGTAATAAGAACAGTCTCTTTTTGTCCAATCACTTTCTTCACAAATATTTTAGATTCACCTTTTCCTGGATATACAGTAACTGTGAATTGAATTTCGCTATTGCCACTCCGTTTAGTATATAAATTAACTAAAACACGATATTTGCCAATTGGAGCAGTTTCTTCCCAGTAGATATTTTCAACTGGCGTTGTGGTGTATGGTGATCCTGCATTTGCGTCAATATCTAAACGCCCAATTACATTTTGACAAATACGCTCTTTTTGACTAAAATATATCTCCTGTCCAGCAGGATCTATTACATGTAAATCTAAATCATCTGTCGTATTCCATTTTAATGTAATCTTTAAGCCACCCCTTCCTCCTACACTCTCAGTATTAGAAGTTTTTTTAATAATATCTATTTCAGAATTAATTGTATTAATTTGATTTTCAACAAAACTAACTTTTTCCTCTGTTTCTTTTTGCTCCTTTTCAATCTGATTTATTGTTGAATTTATGGCAGCTTCATTTGCTGCGTTTTGTTTTCGTATTAAAGCTCTTTGTTCTTCAGTATTTGCGGTTGCTAATTGTGCAGCAACTTGCCTATGAAGTTCTTCTTTCTGCTGAACTATTATATTTTTTTCCTTTACTATATCAGAAACCTGTTGACTTATCATTTCATGCTGGCGATGAAGAGCTTCACGAACTTGAACCCTTTCTTCTATTGCAGATTGTGTTGTTTTATGATCAATTTCGGCTATTGAACATGAAGAATTATCCGGCATAATTCCAAACTCTTTCATCGTTTCGATTATGCGCTGGTTATCAGGGCATAAAGCTTGTGCTTTTATGAGAATCTGTTTTCTATCTCCAATACTTCTTTTAGCTCTAAGAACAAGCTCTTCACTAATATATTGTTTAAATGAACTTCTGTCATACTGAGGTCTATCAGGAACTGTCGCAGGCATCTTTTCGACCTGCTTAAATTGTATTAAAAGGGAATCAAATACATCAATAAAAGCATTTGTTATTGTTGGTAGTTCATCTATTATGATAACATCTTCTTTGTTTATTTCTTCTGCATAAAATGTCCAATTATATGAGCCTGTTATTGTCGTACTATCATCAATAATACAGAATTTATAATGAAGCATTTCTGGATATTCAACAAGATGTAAGATCAGACCGCAATCTATTAATTCATCAAAATTAAGACAATATCCACCATTATTAATAAGATCATTATTCGTAACAAGGATGACTTTTACATTTCTGCTTAAAGCTGCTTTGATACAATTGAATAAATCCAAATTAGTAAACCATGCTACAGCTATTTTGACAGAGGATTTTGCTGCATTAATTCTATTAATAACATTATTTGCAATATCTTCGAATAGTGGAACAACAGTCCCTATAGGAACTTCTATTACTTTAGTTTCTTCTATTTCATTGGTTTCAGGTTCAGGTAATGAAATGCCTAATTTGTTAAGAATAAGTTGGCGATCTGTAGCATCGCTTATTTTCCAAAGATTTGCGATGGTACTGTTGCTGGTATATGAGATGAGATTCTCTTTCCACATTTTTGCACCATACTTTCCATTACATTTGCTAAAAAGTTCCTTGTATAAGGAAGGGCGAAAATGAAATTTTCGATTTGCTAATATTAATTGTTTTGCTAAGTCAAATTTGATGTCGTTATCTATAATCTCACCAAGTAAATTGTATATGGAATCAAATAAAGACATGTTAAATATCTCATTTTCAGAAGAAAAGTTGATTGATATGGAAAAAGTTTCTTCTTCTTGTGCTTTTTCATCCAAGGCATGCATATTAGAGGAAAAAATAGACTTTCCATCTACGACCTTTATGCATAATAGTAGTATTGTCCTTCCTTGTTTCATTGCGTCAAAGAGTTTTACTTTATCCCTAGAGATGTCTTTAGACAAAGGAAGTAGTCCTTGATTTTTAGAAGCAATCTCTTCTACGATAAATGTACGTGTTTCCCTCATATAAGAAACAATTTTACAAATGCTCTTGTCGCCAATCATATCTTTGTTTTTTTATATATATACATAACTTACATACGAATATGGTATTTTTAACACGAAGCGTGAACTGTATGCCACACTCTTACTTGAAGGTCGTAGGAAACCTTGGATACAGATGTAACAATAGCAGCCCACGCTATAGCGTGAGAACCACTATGCTATCCTTGTATCCAATTTGAAAATTTCCTACGTTTTCAAGTACAAGATAAGCATAACGCTTCTTCTTTTTCTCGTATGTCGTGGAAAGAGTTGCCTCAATCCGATTACAAAGATAGGGGATTTTTGTGATAACCCCCTATCTTCTAATGTCTTTATTTGCTTTGGGAATGGATTTTAGAGTGTATTTTATATTTTCAACCCTTTATCATGTTCAGTGGATATAAATCCTAATCCCTTTCTCCATTCATGTGCTTTCTCCTTAAACCACTGCACAAGTGGAATGCCATTCACGGATATGTGGTAATGCCCGTTCCTGTTCTTGTCCTCCTCAAACGAGAAGGCCGCATTTTCATCACGGAACTTTCGGTTGAACTCAGGAGAATAGAAATCACCTTTCAACCTTACTTTCTTCAATTTGCACAACTCTTGGATTACTCTTTCAGAGAATTTCAAGGTGTTTCGGCAGAAGTCAATCAACGGCAACAGCTTCTCCACATAAGGGAAGTACCGCTGTATCTTGTCCATATACTCGTTGAACTTGGTGCGTTCCGATTGATGCTCCCGTTCCTTTTGCTTGATATGCTGCATTAATTTTTTATTCTGCTTTTCAAGCACAGATAGACGTTGCTGTAATACTTCCCTTTCCTCTTTCAACTTATTACTGCCCAAAAGAGAACCGACCTTTGCCACAAGTGCCGTTTTCGCTTCGGTCTTGGCGGCTTCCAGCTTCTCCGACTTGATTTCTTTCCTGACCTCGCTAAGCTGCCGTTCTGCCTGCCGCTGTTCGGTTTGTAGTTGTTGCACGTTGGCTTCAAGCTCTCCCGTCTGTCGTTTCAGGTCACGGTAGTATTGGGCGGTGGCGGTGTGCCGTGCTTCCGAACCACGGACACCGCGCTGCAAGCCGTATTTCGCCATCGCCTCGGCGTAGCTGTCGTGGTAAGCGGTCATCCTTTCACGTGTCAGCAGGTCATCGGCGCACAGGCGCACGGCGTTGGCTTTCTTGCGGTAGGTGCGTTTGCCCTCCGCCTGCTTCTTCCTTGCTTTCCTGCGCTCGCCCGTCACTATCGGCACGACCGTGGCATGGATGTGCGGCGTATGCTCGTCCATGTGCAGCACTGCCGATACGGTGTTCTCCTTTCCGAACGTGCGTTGCAGCCATTGCAGGTTGTCGTTGCACCATTCGTTTAGCCTGTCCTCGTCCTGCACTCTCACCATGTCCTCGTGCGTGCCCGAAAGCACAATGCGGATTGCCCGCACTTGGTCGGGCGTTATCTTCCGCTTGATGCCAGCCGTGCGGATACGGTGGCTTATCGCCTCGGTGCGGTCTGCCACACCGTCAGGGAACTCCACCAGCTCACGGTTGAGGTGGGTGCGTGTCGGGTCGGCGTTCTTTGGCATAGTCTTGCGTTCGATGTGGTCGGATGCGCCCGTGTCAGCCGACCCTTTCGCCTTGTTGATTTGGATGCTTCTGTATCCCATGTTCGTTTCTTGTTTTTTTAGGTTCTACAAACTTGTTTGTCGGTATCCGTCCGCCTGCGGTCGTGCCGCACGGGGCAAACGGGGGTGTCCAGATGGGTGTAACCCCGTTGGCTCATTAGGGTGTTTTTAGTATGAGCGGTGCGGTGCGTGAAGAAAACGCCCTAATGAGCTATGGCTTTTTGTTTCTCAAAAGCCTGCGGCGGTGTCGGCGGTGATGTTGGCGGATATTGGTCGCCCTTTTCTTTTCGCCAGCAACATTGGTTTTCCCTTGTCGGTCGGCAGGATGGAAGTCCGTCCGACCAGCCTGCGGATGGCGGTGTTCACCTCTGTTGCTTTCCCGGCGGATTTGTTGATGGGTGAAAATCCGATGAATTGACGAATGGATACATTAACGCATTGACATACACTACAATATACATTCATCAGCGTTTCATCAAACCGCTCGCCAAAAGAGAAGTGATGTACGAGGTTACGTTCGCTTTCTCTTTTCATCAGCCATTTCCTTTTGTTGAGCCTTTGATGAGAATGTAAGTTGCTGTTATTCTTTATGTTTATAGACCCTTTCATCATTTCATCAAAATATCAGAGTGTTTCCAACTGTGCCTTGCTTACAGTGTAGTAGCGTCCTATCCTCCTGACGGGTGAATATCGGCACTCACGGTTGTAGGCGTATTCATAAGTGGTGTAGGAAAGCGAATTGGATGCAGGTGCCAGCTTCCAGCACTCCTGCACCACTTTCCGTACCTGTGACTTCTCCACCTTGACTTGCGAGCAGACGAGCAACGGGATGATGTCATTGAGGCAAAAAGAAACAGACTCAACATTCATGTTCGCCATGATATCAAGCAGCAGTTCTGTCATTTCTATCTCCAGTCTATTACGGTTGCTTCGGATAATCTCTTCCCTTTGGCACGGTTGCCCTTGGCATCCCAAAGCGTCTTTGAGATGCTCCGCTTGCAACTGAACTGCGCCACCGTCCCGTTGATTGTAACCCGTCCCATGATGGGGACAATTCCGTTCTTCTCCTTGCTGCCGTTCGCATAGAACAGCACGCGAAATGTACTTCTTGCCATACTCGTCTTTTTTTGGTTGCAAAACTATAAATCAACGAGTTAAACCTTGACAAGCAAACCTACGCAGAACGGCGCAAATAAAACTGATACTGTTAAATCTGCATTTTCAACGGGTAACGAATAGGAAACCGTTTTCCTGCTGCAATCCGCTTTGAAACGGTTTTCAGCCATTTCTCCAACTTCCGTGATTTTCTCCTAACTGCTTAAATCTCAATTCCTATTGCGTTAATCTGCTGGTTTTGTTCGATTTTTCCAGCGATATTGAGTATTCTTGAAAATCCATATATTAAGTCTATAGCCAATAGAGGCACAAACAGACAATAAAAATAAGCATCAAACCACTGATTCTTATTTAAATAAGATTGTGTATAACGGAAATTCGCTATCTTTGTATTTAGTGAGAGGAACTCTTTCCAAGACATATGATAAATCAAAGAAGCGTTATGCGCATCGAGTATTTGGAAACATAGGAAATTTTCAAATTGCACGCTCAGATGGCATAGTTGGCTCACGTTTTCATTATATAGTAAACATTTTGATAGAGTCAATCAAGAATATAGTAGTTAGAATATGAACAGGTTAATCATTTCATTTCTGTTAGTTACTGTGTTGGGGATATCAGCTTGCAGTGATGATGAGCCCCAAGATGCGGTTAAGGAAATCAGAATGTCCGTTTCTTCGGAAACTGGTTTCAGCTCTGTTTTCGGCAGCGAACAGCCCATTGAGTGTATGCTCGTCATGTCGGAAGATAATCCCGGAGTATGGGAGCCTCTTGGATTCAACAGCATCGAGGGCTTTACCTATGAAAGAGGACACGAATATTATCTTTCAGTAAAACGGACAATCCTTGCAAACCCACCTGCGGATGCTTCCGACCGTACATATTCACTTATCCGTATTCTTGAGGATAGAGTTGTCACGGAACCGGAAGTTCCGGTTGATGAGAAGATAACGTCAGAAGAAGATATCGAATACCATGATTTGTGTCCTTTTGAGAAATATGCCGTCAGCAAGGGATATATTGTCGACGGAAATGGTAAAATACTCTATGATGACGGTTCTGGCTCATCGCTGCCATCCTATGATGCAGCGCGTATATGGCTGGAAGATGTCCTTGACAAAGGAGATCCGAATTGGGTGAAATTTGAGTCCGTGCCTTACATGGCTATTTATTCGTTTGTCCTGTCCCCGTTTACTGATGAGATTCGTTTGGTACGCAACGGATCATCCGGTCCGATGTTCAAGGATGTTATACCCGAAGATGAGTTTGCCCGTATTCAATCCATGCAGTCCGGTGAAGAGGTCCATTATGCACTGATCCTTGCGAATGTCCATAAAAAGGGGCTTCAGAAGTTAGAGTTTACTGTGAAAAAACAATAACACATAGTCATTTAAGCCGAACATGCTTCCTGCCGATACCATCTTCCAAGAGGCTATAGCCGAAGCCTCCAAAGCCAACTCTCTGACCGTCAGCGGGAATACTCAAATCTGCTTATTTTTGTAAGATAATCCGGCGGACAACGGGCTTCTTGAAAAGAAACGTTATCTTTGTAGGGATTATTGGGATTATTCATTTCCTTATTTTATACAGCCATTAAAAACAGATAGATCGACATGAAAAAAGAATTTTTATTTGCCTGCGCCTTGGGACTGAGTCTGACCGTGCAGGCGAAAGGACACTTGGACATCACTTCATACAGGTATGCAGGACCTTATCTTGTCAGCCGTCCGCTGCTGGTAGACAGTACGGATGTCAACGCGAAAGCCTGGTCCGCTGCCAGTTTGCTGAAAACCCCTCTGTCGCTTGACGCTGTAGGCCAGGCTCCCGTATCGGATGCGGACAAGCTGCCTTCTGCGCCTGCCGAAGGCTATGCCTTGCATCTGATGCAGTTTGATCTGGAGAATACGGCCTACGGAAAAGCGAAGTTCAATGTGTCTGAAGTGAAGGACTGGCAGCTGTATGTTGACGGAAAGCTGACAGACAAACAGGAAATGGCGCTTGAACCGGGCACGCACGAAGTGGTGCTGAAATACCTGTCTGCTCCGGGTGAATCGGTCAAGCCCAAAGTGTCTGTTGATTCGGACGGCGAATTTTCTTTGCACCAGGGGCAGAGCCGCCTCTATACGCTGGCCGATGCCATGCACGGAACCAAGTGTGCCGGCGTGCAGGTGTCGCCCGACGGAAAGTATCTGATTGTCACTTACCTCACAAGCCTGAAGGAGGGAAGGTCGGAAACCGTATACTGCGTGAAGGAAACGCTTACGGGGAAGGAAGTGGCACGGCGCTCTGAAGCGATCCGCTGGATGCCGCTTTCGGGAGATTATTATTTCGTCCGTCAGGGCGTTTCCGGAAGGCAGCTCGTCAGCGTCAGTCCGGCAACAGGATTCGAGCGGGTGATTGCCGAAGGTCTTCCGGAAGGGAATTTCAGCATTTCGCCGGCAGAAGACTATTTGCTTTATACGCTTGTGCAGGAGGGGCCGAAAGAGCGGCAGGAAATTTATGAGGTAATTGATCCGGACGACCGCCAGCCGGGATGGAGAAACCGCACGTATGTGGCGAAGTACGACTTGAAGTCGGGGCTGATGCAGCCGTTGACTTTCGGCTACAGAAACGCGTGGGTGAGCGACATTTCTGCCGACGGACGCGAAGCGTTGCTGATGGTTTCCACTCACCGCATGGGCAAACGTCCCACTACGCTTTTCTCTGTATACCGGATGGACATGCAGACGCTGGAGGTTGACACGCTGGTTGAGGAGGACGGGTTCATAAGCCATGCGCTGTTTGCTCCCGATGCCCGGCAGGTATTGATACAAGGATCTCCCGAAGCACTGGGCGGCGTGGGGATGAATGTGGAAAAGGGACAGACGCCGAGCATGATCGACAGCCAGTTGTTTCTGATGAATGTTGCCGACCGGAAAGTGACTCCGCTTACACGCACGTTCAATCCGAGCGTTCGGAGTGTGCAGTGGAACCTGTCGGACGGACAGATTTATTTCACGGCCGAAAACAGGGACTGCTATTCGCTGTACCGGCTTGATCCTTCGAGCGGAAAGATTACCCTGCTGGATGTGCCGGAAGAGATGGTGCTTGCTTTCTCGCTGGCAGACAAGGCTCCTGTGATGGCATTCTACGGCGAAAGCGCTGCAAACTCTCACCGCATCTATACCATGAACCTGAAAAAGCAGAAGGCGGAGTTGCGGGAGGATCTGAGCGAAAAGCTGCTGAAAGGCATACGGCTGGGCAGATGTGAAGACTGGAACTTTGTCAGCTCGCGAGGCGACACCATTTACGGAAGATATTACCTGCCTCCTTATTTCGATGAAAGCAAGAAATATCCGATGATCGTTTACTATTACGGCGGATGCAGTCCGACGAGCCGCAACTTCGATACGCTTTATCCGTTCCACGCTTATGCGGCGCAGGGCTATGTGGTCTATGTCGTCCAGCCGAGCGGGGCGACCGGTTTCGGACAGCGGTTTTCGGCGCGCCATGTCAATACGTTCGGCGATTATGTGGCCGACGACATCATCGAAGGGACGAAGAAGTTCGTGAATGCCCATCCCTATGTCAACGGCAAGAAGATAGGCTGCCTTGGAGCGTCCTACGGCGGTTTCATGACACAGTATCTTCAGACGAAGACGGATATCTTTGCTGCGGCGATATCACATGCCGGGATCAGCGACCACACCAGCTATTGGGGAGAGGGATACTGGGGCTATTCGTACAGTGAGGTTTCGGGTGCCAACAGTTATCCGTGGGCGAACCCCGAACTGTTTGTGGACCACAGTCCGCTCTATAATGCCGACAAGATACATACGCCGCTGCTCTTCCTCCACGGATCAGTCGACACGAATGTGCCGGTAGGCGAAAGTATCCAGATGTATACGGCCCTGAAGCTTCTGGGACGTGAAACGGCATTGGTGGTTGTAGACGGGCAGAACCATCACATCCGCGACTACAGCCGGCGCATCCTGTGGCAGAATACGATCTTTGCATGGTTTGCCAAATGGCTGCAAGATGACGCTTCATGGTGGAATGCGATGTATCCTCCCAAAACACTGTGACGGATGAAGATCATTCATACCAGCGACTGGCATCTGGGACATCTGCTCTATGAGTACGACCGGACAGAGGAACACCGGCATTTTCTGTCGCAACTGGCCGGAATCGTGAGGGAGGAGCAGCCCGACGCATTGGTTGTAAGCGGAGATGTGTTCCATTACAGCAATCCTTCGGCTGCCTCCCAGCGTCTGTTTACCGACGCGCTGCTCGCTATACACAACGCATGTCCCCGGATGCAGATCGTGGTGACGGCAGGCAATCACGACAGCAGTTCCAAACTGGAAGTAGCGTCTAATCTGTGGAAGTATGCGGGCGTGTCCGTTATCGGGCAGATTGAAAGGAAAGACGGAAAAATCAATCTCGACCGCCATATCGTGGAGATAAAAGGGAGCGGCGGGGAACTGAAAGGCTATGTGGCGGCTGTCCCGCATGTGTTTCCGCAGAACTTCCCGGCACTTGGCGGGGACCTGCCGAGGCTGGAGCGTCAGCAGGCATTCTTCCAGACCTTGCTCGATGAAGTTGCCGGACGGAACAGCAGCGGTGTTCCGGTGGTAATGACGGCGCATCTGGCCGTAACGGGGAGCGACGTGACCGGACACGATGAAGGAAGGGGAGGCATGGAATATACTGATATCGCCGTCCTGGGAACGGGCTACGATTACCTGGCTCTGGGCCATATCCATTGCCCGCAAACTTTGAAAGGGGGGCGTGCGCGTTATTCCGGTTCGCCTGTAGCCGTCAGTTTCGATGAAGATTATGTGCATTCCGTCAGCATTGTCGAGTTGGACTCGCACGGGTCCATCCCGGCAATCCGTACAGTTCCGCTGGCTACGGAATGGCCTCTGAAGGTAATTCCGGACAAGGCGGTTCCGATCGAGGAGGCATTGGAACTGCTGGAGGCTGTGCCCGACGAGGAAAAGGCATACATCGAACTGTTTGTGCGGATAGCGGACGTTCCTCCGGCTTATTGCATGGAGCGCGCGAACCGGATTGTGAGCGGAAAGAAATGCCGCTTCTGCAGATACAAATGGGAGCGCGTTTCTGCGGAACAGGAAGAACGCCTGCACATTATCGATGCGGACAAATTGCTGACTCTGTCGCCTCAGGAGGTGGCATCGGTCTACTATCAGGACAAGTACGGACAGGATATGGGTGAAGATTTGCGCGTGATGCTGGACACGGCTGTCCGTAGGGTGAAGGAAGCCGGCGATTGACTGCCTCCGTGCAGCAAAAACTAAATCAGTCATTTATGAAACTTCAGAAATTAACGATCAGGAACATCGCTTCCATCGAACAGGCGGAGATTGATTTCGAAAACGGACCGTTGGGACAGGATGCCATTTTCCTTATTTGCGGTCCGACCGGGGCGGGCAAGTCGACCATACTCGACGCCATTTGCCTGGCTCTCTATAATACGACTCCGCGTTTGGTGCAGTCGGCGAACGAACGGTTTTATGACAGCGACTTTTCAGGACAGTCTGACGACATTGGTATCAGCGACCCGCGCATACTGATGCGCCGTGACAGTACGCTCGCATCTGTCGCGTTGGAATTTGCAGATTCTGACGGGCATGAACTGGTGGCCGAATGGAGTGTGGCGAGAGCGCGCGGAAACCGCAACGGAAGGATTCAGCGCATATCGTGGACTTTATCGGAGAAAGACGGGACGCAGATAACTGCCCGCGCCACCGACACGAGGCAGGAGATTGAACGGAGAATCGGACTTTCTTTCGAGCAGTTCTGCCGGACAACGCTGCTTGCACAGGGGGAGTTCACCAAATTTCTCAAGAGCAAGGAAGAAGACAAGTCGAATATCCTTGAGAAACTGACGGGAACCGAGATTTATTCGAAGGTAAGCCGGGAGATTTATGCCATACAGAATGAAATGAAGGCCGAGCTGGCGAATTTGCAGGCGAGGACGGAAGGGATTGTGCTGCTTTCGGAAGAGGAACTGAAGGCATTGCAGGAGGAAGCGGAACGGCTCGACAGCCGGCTGAAACAGGAAAAAGCGGATCTTTCCCGGGAAACCGTCCGGAAAAAGTGGATGGAAGACCGGAAGGCTCTGGAAATGAAAAGCGAAAGGGCGGTGGGGGCTTGCCGGGAAATGCAAGAGGAGCTGGAGTCGGAAGGGTGCAGGCAGAGCCGGAGGCTGGTTGCCGATTGGGACATCACGGAGGAGGCGAGAAGATGCCTTGCCGCACAGAAGGAACAGCAAGGCGTTATCCGGAGTGCTGAAGCCGAATTGAATCTGCTTGAAAAGGAATATGTGAGTCTGTTGGGTTGCAGGCAAGGGCTCGACCGGAAAATCGATGACGTGAAGGGATTTATTGCACAGACCGAAGCGTTCTTGGCGCAAGAGAAATGTTTTGAGGAAATGTACAGCCAGTCGCAGGCCATCATTTCGCTTGAACGGCAGCTGCTGGCTTCGCAGCGGAAAGTGAAAGAGGGGCTGGCCGGACGGCAGAAGCTGGCAGAACAGCGTCAGAAGCAGGCGGCGACGCTTGAAGAAAAGAACAGCCTCCATGAGAAAGCCAGGGAGGAAGAACAACGGAAGCAGGCGGAGGTCGACATGCTCGGCAGACAGTTGGAAGCCATGCAGGCTGATGCACTGAAAGCTGATCTGGAGAAATCCGGAAAGCGCATGGCCGAACTGGAAACGCTGAAGGAAGCGGTTGCCCGTCTGAATGAGCGGAAAACTCAGCTTGACGAAGCGGAAAAAACATTGGATGAGTTGAGAGCGCAACTGAAATCGCTTGAAGAAGTCCGGCAAGGTCTGGCGGGGGAAGTGGCTTCCGCAAAATCAGAAGCGGACAAAATGCAGGAAATCTACGACAAGCAGGAAATGGCTTGCGAGAATTGGGCAAAAGAAGCGCGGAGGCGTTTGTCGGCAGGAGATGTGTGCCCTGTCTGCGGACGGGAAATTCTGTCGCCGCTTGAACCGGACGAGCATTTCGTGTCGGTGCTTGAACCGGTAAAGAAGGAGCTTGACAAGAGCAGGGCGAAGCTTGAAGAGGTGACCGGCAAGCTGCAACGGAACGAAGCGGACTATCTGTCGCATGTCCGGTTGGCGGAATCGCAGCAGAAAAAGAAGGAGCAGGCCGAGAAGTTCTTCGGGGAAGCGCAGAATGCGGTTCTGTCATGTGCAGCCTATCCGGAAGTGTCTGATGCGGAAAACAAGATGGAAGCGGTCGGACATCTGCTTCAGACGGAATCGACGGTTCACGACGGACTGATGGCACGCTGGGGTGAGGTCAATGAATTGCATAAAAAGATAATGGGGCTGCAGAAGGTGAAAGACAGCCTGGCCCGCGCAACCGAAACCGCACGGAGCGAAAAGGAAGCTGCCGAAAAAGAACTGGCGAAGCTGGACGCTGACATCCGTGACCGGGAGAATGCGGTTGCCCGTGAGCAGAGCGCATCGGAGGATATGGAAAAGCATATCGTTCCGCTGGTAGTGTCTGGAGCATGGCAGCAGCTCAGAAAAGACAATCCGGATGACTTCATGCGCCAGCTGGACATGAAGTCACGGAACTATGTCGCCGAAGATAAAAAACGGACATCCCTGCAACAGCTGATGGACGCATATGTGCAGGAAAGGGAGGTTGTTGATGAAATCAGGAAGAATGTACTCGACAGGGAACCGGGATGGAAGGAGCTTCATGCCGAAAAAGCGGAACGATTTGAAGGTATGCGCAGCCGCTGGAACGCGCTGCTCGTTTCTGTAGCGACAGGGAAAAGCAGGCTCTTGCAGGCGCGTCAGCGGGCGGAGGAAGCGGCAGGGAAGCTGGCGGATTTTCTTGCTTCGCATCCCGAGATTTCCGGCGGCAGGCTGGAGCAGCTGGCGTTGCGCAGCCCGGAGGAGGTGAAACAGCAAAGGGAAAAGCTTCGGAAGCTGGATGAGGACCTGGTTGCCCGGCAGACGGAAATGCGGCGCGCCGCCGATGAGCTGGAAGCGCATTTGGGCATACGGCCTGAAATGAGCGAAGAGGCAACAGAGGAATCTCTCGCTGCAGAAATGGTGCGGCTGGAAGCGAATGTGTCTGACTTGACCCGCCAACTGGGAGCCGTTTCGCAGAAACAGAAGGACAATGCCGAGAATGCCGGACGGATGAAGCATCTGACAGAGCTGATTGAGTCTAGACGGAAAGAAGCGGAAGGATGGGGAAGGCTGTCTGCCTTGTTCGGCAGCGCCGACGGGAAAAAGTTCCGCAATATAGCGCAAAGCTATGTGCTCAGACAGTTGCTTTCGGGTGCCAACCACTACCTTGCGCGTCTGACCGACAGGTACCGGATGGAATGCCAGCCGGGATCGCTGACAATCCTGCTCCGTGATGAATATGAAGGCGGCGTATGCCGTCCGACATCCACGATTTCCGGTGGAGAGAGCTTTCTGATTTCGCTCTCGCTGGCGCTCGGACTTTCTTCCCTCAACCGCAAAAGTCTGTCGGTCGACACCTTATTCATCGACGAGGGCTTCGGCACGCTCGACAGCGATTACCTGAACACCGTGATGGATGCCTTGGAGCGGCTGCATCAGATGGGGGGCAGGAAGGTCGGCATCATCAGTCATGTAGACAGTCTGCGCGAGCGGATCCATACCCAGATTCATGTAGAACGGATAAACAGTACGCTGAGCCGGATTGAAGTCACAACGCTGTTCTGACCGAAGCCTCCGGCTGCGGGATATAAGAAGGTGTGTTCCGACGTTGGTTTCTCTGATCGGAACACACCTTCATTTATTGGTAGTTGACCGGTTGTTTCCCGGATACATTTCAGTCGTCGGTCTTCAGAAACTTCCACACGCCTGCACTGATTGCGCCTCCCAGGAACGGAGCGACGATGAAGAGCCACAATTGTTCCATGGCCTGTCCGCCTTCCATCAGTGCCGGACCTATGCTGCGTGCCGGGTTGACCGATGTTCCGGTGATGGGGATACATACGATATGGATCAGTATGAGGGTAAGTCCGATGATGAGTCCGGCAAAATTTCCGGCGCCTTTCTTCTGGTCGGTTGTGGCCAATACAACCAGCACGAAGATAAAGGTAAACACCGTTTCAGCGATAAAGGCCTGCGCGATGTTTCCCGGGTCGAACGTGTTTGAGCCGGTTGCTGTAGGGCCGTCATGTGTACCGGTAGAAACCAGCAGCGACAGAATCAGCGAGCCTATGATTGCACCCACAATCTGGAAGAGCATATACATCAGCGCGCGTTTCGGTTTCATTCCTCCCGACAGCCATACCCCCAGTGTAATGGCAGGATTGATATGACACCCCGATATGTTTCCGATTGTATACGCCATCGCTACCACGGATAATCCGAAGGCCATTGCAACTCCGATTGTTCCGACGCCGGCACCCACTGTGTCGGCCACTCCTCCTGCGAATACGGCGCTGCCGCATCCCATCAGTACGAGAACCATTGTTCCGACAAGTTCTGCTACATACTTTTTCATAATAATAACTTTTAAAGTGATAAGTTGCTTCTAAAGTATAGCTTTTTTGTCAGAAAAACAAATGTTTTCTCAAAAACAATGCGTTCAGACTGTCATTTTCTAAGGACCGGCATCAGGCTTCCGCCTGTTATCCGGTTGCGGAAAACGCCCGGTCGGACGGGGTGGGAGCAGGTGAGGCCTTCTGACTGTCCCGCATCCGGCCAGACAAAAGCCGAGAAGGGCGGCGGTCAAGAATGAGGACCGCCTGCTCATGTCATTTCAGCTTTTTGCCTTCCGCAAAGGCTTTGCCCACCTTTTCGCCGATTCTCAGGTATTCGTTGTTGAACGGATCAAATACAATGGGAGCCACTTTTGCCGCGTCCACTTTGCCGTTCTCGTCAAGCACACGCTCGTCTGCGCTGACGTTTACGATTTCTCCTCTCAAGATGCACGTGTCCGGATTGTAGTCTTTTACCTTGCACTCCAGCGCAACGGCAAGTTCGTCGATAAGCGGGGCGTTGACAAAAGCCGACTTCGTGGCATGGAAACCGGCCCGCTGAAACTTGTCGGGAACTTTATTTCCGGATACGAGCCCCACATAATCGCAGGCTGCCACGTGAGGCGCATCGGCC
This sequence comes from Bacteroides sp. ET225, assembly GCF_024733745.1. Taxonomy (NCBI): domain Bacteria; kingdom Pseudomonadati; phylum Bacteroidota; class Bacteroidia; order Bacteroidales; family Bacteroidaceae; genus Bacteroides; species Bacteroides sp. ET225. The sequence goes on from NZ_JANRHN010000006.1 coordinate 15,210, forward strand.
ATGCTTACCGTAAACGCACCGGTTTTCAGCAGGTTCTTCACTGTCTTGTGGCCTGCGCTCAGACACAGGCTGATTTCGTTCATTTCGCTGATGCCGCCCCATGCCGCGTTCATCGCGTCCGGAGTTCCGTTCTCATCGTATGTGGCAATGATGAATACAGGCTGGGGATAGCATAAAGGCTTTGCGCCGAAATTCTTTCTCATAGTCTTTTCTATTAAAGGGTTTGCTGCTTTTGCCGCTTTCCTGAAGGGAGCGGGCATTACAAAATTGGAATAAAAAAATGAAATATGCAATAGAAACAGCACAATCTGCGCGCAAAAATGCCATTGCTGCCTGTTCAGAACTGCAGACCGCATTGTGGTTTGTATAAACGGCAGTGCTGTTTGCAAAAACCACAATGCGGTTTGTATAAACCACGTTGTGGTTTTCAGTTTTATCCGAAAATATTCAGGCTTTCTTCGGTGTCCGCCCGTTTTTTCAGTGGCTTGCCCGGCCGGAAAATTCGCCTCCGTCTGCCGGCGAAACGGCCTTGAACACCGGAAGCGGATGCTGGCTCTCGGTTTCAAATCCGTACCAGTAGCAGCAGCCGGATGCCGGATCGGAAAGACAGCACAGGCGCATCTCCTTTTTGTATGTCCCGAACCGGATATCCCATTGCGGGGGAGGCGCAACGTGTTTGGTGCGCACCTTTTCGGCAGGAGCCTTTTTGAGCGACATGCCGGCTTCGATCCATGCCAGCGCAACGCCGGTAAGGTAAGCGGGGTAATGGCTGCGGCAGAACTCGTAGAGAATAACTCCGCGGCGTTCCAGTCCCAGCGGCTGGTCGGCTACCCCCCTCGCGATGAGGTGTTCCAGCAAATGCTTCAGAAAATCTTCTTCTCCCAGAATGAGCCTGCGGGTTATCTGCTGCCACGCTTTTGCATTGTAGAATCCGTCGATCAGCCGTGACAGTTGCCGGGCTGCCTGAAGCTCATGCGGTGTAATTTCACGTGTTTGCAGCACTTCGTAGGGAGGGAGCGGAGAATAGCATACGCCCAGTTCTGCGGCACGGCGGCGCATTTCGGTTCCCGGCAGCACTTTCAGTGATTCCAGCTGGATTTCGCCGGCATGGTAGGACGCCAGCGTCCGGATGTCGTCAAAAATCTGCTGCAGATGGTACAGCGGAAGTCCCGCAATCAGATCGGCGTGCGTTTCCAGGTTGTCCAGTGAGCAGAGGTAGCGGAGCCCTTCGAGCGAACTGTTCAGATCGCCTGCCCTGCGTGAGGCAGCGAGTACATCTTCGTGCAGACTTTGTATGCCGGCTTCCAGATGGAGCAGTCCCTTCGGCATCGATGCAAGTTCGGCTTTCAGCTCTTCCGTAAGCAGTGCCGGATGTATTTCCAGATGGAAGCGGATGCCGGCAAATTCGCGGAACAGGCCGAGCAGTTCTTTGGCGCGGCGGCTGCTGTAATTGAACGTGCGGTCAAGGATGCGGATATTCTTTATTCCGTGGCTGCTGATGGTTTCAATCCGTTTCCGTACGACTTCGATGGGCAGCGTGCGCACCGGCTTTTCTCCTCCGCTCACGCAGAAAGCGCATGTGTTGAAGCATCCCCGTGTCGTTTCGAGCTGCACGAACGGTTTTCCCCAGTTGAAGAAGGGGCTCTCTTCCGGCAGGGCAAGGCGGTCGAAGTGCATGACGCGCGCCAGTCCATTGTCGTGATACGCCCCCTTTTCGTCGAGGTAGCACAGCCCTTTTATGTCCGTCCATTTCTCTTTCTCCTGCCACACATCGAGCCATTGCGGAAAAGATTCTTCCCCCTCTCCCCTGAATACAACGTCGACAAAGCGGTTTTGCCTGAGAAAGCGTTCATTGCAGCCGAGAAATTCGGGTCCTCCCAGTGCCATTGCGCAGGCGGGAAGCAGCGCATGCACTCTTGCAAGTATGTGCATCAGCGCTTCGTGAGTGAAGAGCCAGCAGGTGGCTGCTACAAGGTCGGGCTTGAGTCCGGCGACAGCCCCGGCTATCATTCCCGGATTTTCGTTTATGGTTGCCGATACCACTTCCCACTTGCATCCGGTGTTGTTCATCACCTGCGCATGAAGCGCGGGCAGCGCAAGTGAAGAATGTGCGTATGAACTGTTGAGGTCGAGCCAGAGAATCTTCATAGAAGTGCAGGGAGATTAAGAAACTGTTTTGAATTTCTCCAAAAAGTTTTTCTTGGCTTGATGTGTTCGTTTTCGTGTGTGCTTTGGGCTATTTTTTGGTCTTTTCCGCTTCTGTTCTTCGTCAGATAGCCCGCTATCTTCCTCATCACACAAACGGAAATGCCTCAAAAACTCATCCCAAATCAGCACACGATAAATTCAAAACAGTTTCTAAAAGAAAAGAGGAAGTGCCAGAGAGAAAAGTTTCGGCACGTCCTCTTCCTTGTATGTTATGTTGTTTGATTCCGCTTCCGTCAGATCAGATACTGAGAGCTGATGGATTCGTTTGTCATCACGCGGTGGATTGTTTCAGCAAACATGTCGGCGATGGAAAGCTGTTTCACCTTCGCGCAACGGAGCGAGTAGGGGATGCTGTCGGTAAAGACAATTTCCTCCAGTTCCGAATTCTGTACACGCTCTGAAGCCGGGCCCGACATGACACAGTGTGAAGCGATTGCGCGCACGGAACGTGCTCCTGCTTCCTTCATGATGTCGGCCGCCTTGGTGATGGTTCCCGCTGTGTCGACCATGTCGTCGATCAGAATCACGTTCTTGTCCTTCACATCTCCGATGATCTGCATGGAAGCCACGACATTTGCTTTCTCGCGTGTCTTGTGGCACAGCACCAGAGGCACGTCAAGGAACTTCGCATAGGTGCTGGCACGCTTCGATCCGCCTACGTCGGGCGTTGCGATAACCAGATTCTCCAGATTGAGTGACTGGATGTAGGGAGCGAAGATGGTTGAAGCGTACAGGTGGTCGACAGGGATGTCGAAGAAGCCTTGAATCTGGTCGGCATGCAGGTCCATCGTAATCAGACGGTCGATTCCAGCCACGCTCAGCAGGTCGGCCACGAGTTTTGCGCCGATGGAAACGCGCGGTTTGTCTTTGCGGTCCTGACGCGCCCAGCCGAAATACGGGATAACGGCGATGATGCTCTTTGCAGAGGCGCGTTTCGCCGCGTCAATCATCAGGAGAAGTTCCATCAGGTTGTCTGAATTCGGGAAGGTCGACTGTACCAGAAATACATACTGTCCACGAATTGATTCTTCGTAAGATACTGCAAATTCGCCGTCGGCAAAGTGGGTGATGTTCATGTTGCCCAGTTCGCATCCCAGGCTCTTGCAGATCTTTTCAGCAAGGTATCTCGAATTTGTACCCGAGAATACTTTAAAAGGTGTTGTTGCGCTCATTTGATTATATAGATATATTGCCTTATAATGATGCAAAGTTAGTCCATTTCTGTCAAGCAGACAAGTTATCGGACAGAAATTTGTTGCAGGATTCAGTCTGCCAGCTCCTTCAGCTTCTTGAAGTGGGCCAGGAGAGGCTGGTAGTTATAGTCGGAAGCGGGATTGAACTTGTTCCACAGGTCGCCGAGAACGGCGGCTCCTCCGAATCCGAAGTCCTTTATACGCAGCATGTTCTCTTCGTTCACTCCGCCCAATGCGATCACCTTCTTGTCGATGATGCCTTTTGCCGCCGCCTCGCGTATTCCCTCCGGAGTAAAGGCAGCATGGCGTCCTTCCTTCGAAATGCTGTCGAAGACAGGGCTCAAGAACACATAGTCGCAGGTCTTTTTGTCGGCCATGACTTCTTCAAGCGTGTGGCACGATGCGCTGATGTGCCCGGTATAGTTGTCGGGAACCAGCGGATTGCGGTGGTTCAGGTGGATTCCTTTCAGGTTATACTCATCCTTCAGATAAAAGTGGTCGTGCACGACGATCCGTTTGCGGTATTTTTCCGGAATCAGTGTCAGAAGCCTCTCTGCATAGACAGGCGGCGTATCCGGCTTGCGCAAATGAAGAATATCCAGCCCTGCATCGAACAAAGCCGTAAGAATTTTGTCTTCTTCGACAAAATAATTGGGGGTTGTGATAACTATCAGTTTCATTCAAATTCGTAAAAAGTCGCGCAAAGTTAATACGCTTGCCCAAATTATCCTAATGTTTACAGGGAAATCGTGTGCGTTTCCAGCGTTTTCAGGTTGATGTGCCACAGTTTTCCGCTCAGTGTATCTCCATATCCGAGAATAAGCTTGAGGGTTTCGCTGGCCTCCACACACCCGATGATGCCGGGCGTAACCCCCAGAACAGCTTTCGACGGGTGCGGCTGCGCAAGCATCCCTTCCTCGTCGGGAAACAGGTCGCGGTAGGTAGGTCCTCCCTGATGGTTGAAAACGGCTACCTGCCCGTCGAACTCACGGATAGCGCCGTAAACATAAGGTTTGTTCAGCTGCACGCACGTGTCGTTGATAAGATAGCGGGTGGCGAAATTGTCGCATCCGTCTACAACGATGTCATATCCGGCGATGATCCGGGCAGCGTTGGCGGGTGTCAGCCTTTCAGGATAAGCTTCAACCTGAATGGTATGGTTCAGGGCCTTCAGCCGTTTCTGCGCACAGAGTGCCTTCATCATTCCCGTTTCGGCTTCTGAATAGAGCACTTGCCGCTGGAGATTGCTTTCGCTGACCACATCGTCGTCTGCCAGGCCGATGTGACCGACTCCGGCTCCTGCCAGATAAAGGGCTATGGGCGAGCCCAGCCCGCCTGCACCGACAATCAGCACTTTTGCTTCTTTCAGTTTCTGCTGGCCTTCATCGCCTATCTCTTCAAGCAGAATCTGCCGGCTGTAGCGTTCTTTTTCGTGTGGGGATAGTGTGTTCATGAGCATGTTTCTTTACGTGTTGGAACCAGAGGCGCAAAGGCGCAAGCTTCCTTCGTTTCTCCGCTTGCGTTCCGGTGCCTCTGGTTGGGTTTTGCTGTTCGTTTATTTTCAGCCGTGCACTGCTGCCGGGCGGATGTGGGACACATGATCGAACGAGGCGTCCCAGTCCTTCCATACGGGTTCGCGCCCTACGGCCTTCAAAGCCTTTTCCACTTCAGCCGCTGTGCGGTCGTCGCTTATGTGGAACTGCTCCAGCGCCTGCGGATAGGTGTAATAGCCTCCCGGCTCCGTCTTGCTTTCCGCACTCATGGTCGTCACGCCCAGCGAAGCCATGTGGTCGCGGATATAAGCCGGTTCGCGGGTCGAATAGGATATGTCTACATCATGGTCAAAGATACGCATGGCAAAAGTAACCTGCGCCAGTTCTTTGTCGCTCATGATGACGTTCGGCTGGAATCCTTCGTTTTCGGCAGGGCGCATGCGCGGGAAGTTGACGCTGTATTTTGTTTTCCAGTAATGTTTCTGCAAGTAGCGCAGGTGGTATGCCATCATGGTGACATCCGTGCGCCAGTCCTCCAGTCCGATCAGCACGCCCATTCCGATGGAGTGAACTCCTGCCTGTCCCATCCGGTCGAAGCCGTTTACGCGCCATTCGAATTTCGACTTCATGCCGCGCGGGTGATAAATTTTGTACCGCTCCTTGTGGTACGTTTCCTGAAAGCAGATCACCCCGTTCATTCCATGCTTCACAAGTTCGGCATACTCTTCTGTCTTGAGCGGCATCACTTCAATCTTCAGGTTCGAGAAATAAGGCTTTGCCAGATCGAGCGCCTTTGCCAGATACGGCACGCCCGCTTTGGCCGGATTCTCTCCGGTCACGATCAGCAGGTTTTCGAAAGGCGCCAGCTTCTTGATCGCCTTGTATTCGTTTTCGATTTCTTCGGCAGTGAGAATGGTGCGCGCCATCGGATTGCTGATATGGAATCCGCAATATACGCATGAATTTGTGCATGAGTTTGTGAGATACAGCGGAATGAACATCGAGATGGTTTTTCCGAAGCGTTCTTCCGTATATTTCCTGCTGAGCCGTGCCATCGGCTCCAGGTATTTTTCGGCAGCCGGCGAGATGAGAGCCATGAAATCATCCACGTCGCAATGAGATTTGCCGAGAGCGCGGAGCACATCCGCCTCGGTTTTCGAATAGATGGCTTCGGTTGTCTTCTCCCAGCTTATTTTTTCTAATTCGTCACTAAACATGTTGTGAATGAACAATTAAAAGTTTGCGGTCGGTAGCGGAATGACCGGACTCCCTTTGCCGGTCATTCCGTTATCAATGTTATTGTTTGTTATTGATTGAAGCAAGATCCCTTGAGAGCTTCATCGCGCAGAAGTTCGGTCCGCACATCGTGCAGTATTCACCGTCGGTATGGCGGCCCTCATTGAAATATTCCAATGCCCGTTCGGGATCCAGACTCAGGTGGAACTGGTCGCGCCAGCGGAACTCATAGCGAGCCTTGCTCAAGGCATTGTCACGGATCTGTGCGCCGGGGTGTCCTTTTGCCAGATCGGCGGCGTGAGCGGCGATCTTGTAGGTAATGACTCCTGTGCGCACATCCTCACGGTTGGGAAGTCCCAGGTGCTCTTTGGGAGTGACGTAGCACAGCATGGCAGTTCCCAGCCATCCGATCTGCGCAGCGCCGATGGCCGAAGTGATGTGGTCATATCCCGGAGCGATGTCGGTTACAAGCGGGCCGAGCGTATAGAATGGCGCGTTGTGGCAATGCGAGATCTGGCGTTCCATGTTTTCGCGGATCTTATGCATAGGCACATGTCCCGGGCCTTCGATAAACGCCTGCACGTTCTTTTCCCATGCGCGCACCACCAGTTCGCCCATCGTGTCGAGTTCGGCAAACTGCGCTTCATCGTTCGCGTCGGCAATGCAGCCCGGACGCAAGCCGTCGCCCAAAGAAATGGCCACGTCGTATTGCGCAAGGATGTCGCAAATGTCATCAAAGTGTTCATAGAGGAACGATTCGCGGTCGTGTATCAGGCACCATTTGCTCATGATGGAACCTCCCCGCGACACGATGCCGCAAAGACGCTTGTCGGCCAGATGCACGTTATGCCGGCGGATGCCTGCATGAATGGTGAAATAGTCTACTCCCTGCTCGCACTGCTCGATCAGCGTGTCGCGGTAGATCTCCCAAGTCAAATCTTCCACTTTGCCGTTCACCTTCTCCAGTGCCTGATAAATAGGTACGGTTCCTACCGGCACGGGACAGTTGCGCACAATCCATTCGCGCGTTTCGTGTATGTTGTCGCCTGTAGAAAGATCCATCAGCGTATCGCCTCCCCACTTGCAGCTCCACACCGCTTTGTCCACTTCTTCGTCGATGCTTGAAGTTGTGGCAGAATTTCCGATGTTTGTGTTGATTTTCACGAGGAAGCTCCGTCCGATGATCATCGGTTCGCTTTCCGGGTGGTTGATATTGGCAGGCAGCACCGCACGTCCTGCCGCGATTTCGTCGCGCACGAATTCCGGAGTGATATAAGTGTCGATGCCCAGCTCCTTGCAGTTCATGTTTTCGCGTATGGCCACGTATTCCATTTCCGGAGTCACGATGCCCTGTTTCGCATAATACATTTGCGTGCAGCACTTGCCGGCTTTTGCGCGGTAGGGCAGGGCGATATGCTCGAAGCGCAGGTGGTCCAGCGACGGGTCGTCACGGCGCATTTTGCCGTATGCTGAGGTGACGGAAGGCAGCTGTTCCACGTCACCGCGCGAAATGATCCATTCTTCGCGCATGCGGGGCAATCCCTTTTTCAGGTCGACCTCAATGTTCGGGTCGCTGAACGGTCCGCTCGTGTCATACACATAGACCGGCGCATTGGGAGTTGTCACTTTCTTTCCGTCCACTACGGTAACGGTAGGGGTGAGGTTCACTTTCTGCATGCCCACCTTGACGAACGGAAATATTGTTCCCTTCATGTAGGCTTTCTCTGCATGTGCGTAGGCTCTGTTGTCTTTTTCCATATCGGAGAGATTTTGAAGGTTATCGTTAATCGTTTAAGAATGCGGTGAGGGGAGATGAAGCCGAAGCCTCAAAGTTTTCTCTCTGGATTCCCAGTCCGGCTTCGTATGCCCGGCGTCCGGCAATGACTGCTTCCTTGAAGGCTGTTGCCATTTCCACCGGATCTCCGGCCACAGCTATGGCTGTATTTACGAGGCAGGCCGCCGCGCCCATCTCCATTGCTTCGGCTGCATGGCTCGGAGCACCGATTCCGGCGTCAACAACCACCGGCACGTTGCTCTGTTCGATGATGATGCGCAGGAAGTCGCGCGTCTGCAGTCCTTTGTTTGTGCCGATCGGTGCGGCCAGCGGCATCACAGTAGCTGCGCCGGCTTCCTCCAGGCGTTTGCACAGAGTCGGGTCAGCCTGGCAGTAGGGGAGCACAACGAAGCCCAGCTTCACCAATTCTTCGGTAGCCTTCAGCGTTTCGGTCGAATCCGGCAGCAGGTAGCGCGGATCGGGATGAATCTCCAGCTTCAGCCAGTTGGTGCCGAACGCCTCGCGTGCCATCTGGGCGGCGAATACAGCTTCCTCAGCAGTGCGCACGCCCGATGTGTTGGGCAGCAGCTGGATATGCGGATGTACGATATGCTTCAGCATGTCATCGTCTTTGTTGTCAAGTTCGATACGTTTCATGGCCACGGTAACCATTTCTGTTCCCGAAGCCAGGATGGATTTTTCCATCACTTCATTGGAGTTGAATTTTCCGGTTCCAAGGAACAGGCGTGAGCCGAATTCCTTGCCGGCAATGACTAAATTTTTCATTTCGGTTATCTGTTTATGTTTTGTTGTTGTTTGTTCAGATTGCTGTCTGGCTGACAAGCGAAACAATTCTGCGCGTTTCGGCCACAGGATCTTCCGCGCGCAGGATGGAGCCGCTCAGGGCAATGCCCGACACGCCGGTCTGCATGACAGCCGGGATGTCATCATAGGTGATTCCTCCGATGGCGACGACAGGCAGGGAGATTCCCTCCTCTTTCATGCGCGCAATGATTTCGCGGTATCCGTCCAGTCCGAGAATCGGGCTGAGCTGCTTCTTGGTTGTGGTAAAGCGGAACGGTCCGCATCCGATGTAGTCGGCTCCGGCTTCAGCGTGCGCCTTCACGTCCTCAAACGTGTTTGCCGTTCCTCCGATGATGTAGCCTTTTCCGAGCATCCTGCGCGCTTCGGCAACCGGCATGTCATGCTTTCCTAAATGCACGCCGTCGGCATGTATCTTTTTCGCCAGTTCCACCTGGTCGTCAAGGATGAATGTCGCGCCATATTCCCTGCAGAGCGGCTGGATGCGCAGCGCTTCTTTTTCGATTTCTTCCACATCCGCGTCTTTCATGCGCAGCTGAATCCACCGGCACCCTCCTTCGAGGGCAATGCGTGCCGAGTCAGAATAAGAATACTTGGCGGTGAAATGTGTAATGAACTGAAGTTCCATTTTCTACCCTCCGCATGCAGCTTTGATGATCACCAGGCTGTCGCCCGGCTGCAATGTCTGTTCTTCCCACTGCGTGCGCGGCACCATGCGGTTGTGCAGTGCGATTGCCACTCCTTGAGCCGGCAGTTCCAGCTGGCGGGCCAGGTCGGCAACGGTGCTTCCTTCCGCCAGTTCCGTTTCTTTGTTATTTACCAATACTTTCATAATCAGTTGGGTTTAAGGATGAAAACTGCAAAGAGGCGCAGAAGGACGGGAAAATCTGAAAAGAAACTTTAGCGAACAATCCCTTCGTCGGTACTAACCGCATCAGGTTCGTAGGGTATGATCTCAGCCCGTCCGGTAGGGCACCCCTTTGTTTTGTCGTCTGCAAATATAAGAATAAAAATAAGAATGCAGGCTTTTGGAGGAGAAAATAATTTTTCAGGGAATCTTTATCTCCAGCTTGGATATGCAAATCTCCAGCCTAAAGACATGCATCTCCAGCTTGAAGATACATATCTCCAGACTGGAGATAAAGACTGTTTTCGGAAAAGCTGCGTCTTTTGCCCCGGTTTCCGCAAATCCGCGGGCCTTTCCGGACAACTATAATTTCTGGTCGGAGATCAGGCGTACGATGCGTGTCTTGCTCTGCGCGCCTTTGGTGAGCAGATACACGTGCTTGTAGGCATCCCTGTTCAGTTCGGTAGGCGAACCGTTGATGAGGATGATGTTCCGGTCGTTGGCAAATCTCAGGATACCGTTCACGTTGTTCGGATGCAGTTTCCCGATTTCATCCATCATGCAGTGCAGCTTGAAGTCCTTGAACTTTCTCGATGCGCTTTCCTTGAACACGTTCAGGAGCATGATGTTGATCATTGCCTTCACCAGAATGTCCGTTCCTTCCGATCCCACATTCGACAGTTTCTCTACAAACCCTGTGTCATTGTCGTTCTCGATGATGCGGAAACGCAGCTCGAACGAATCATACAGGCGGACGGAATCATACCGGCAGGCATGGATCTCTTTGATGAAATCGCGGAGCAGGGCGATGGCTTCCTGCTTCACCAGCTGTTCGTTCTCGGACGAAAACAGGTTGGTGCCGGGCATCAGGTCGTAGGCATGCTCCGAATAGTATTTGTGGATCGCTCTGAGGCTGTTCACAACCCGGTTGCTGCTTTCTTCCACTTTCATCTCGATGCACTGGATGACACCTACAAAGTTGCAGGTCTGGAAACCCTTGTTCACCATGCCGATCAGATGCTGGATGTCATCTTCCGAAGCTGTGAGCATCGAAGCGTCCATGCTGATCCGCTTGAAGATGTCCGAGTGTTCGTTGTTGATGCGCCGCACGAACTCGCTGATCTTGTTCTCTTCCACAAAATCATAAAGCTCGTCGGCAAAGCGCACATATTCCCAGTCGTCGGTAAATTTGGTCTGGAACTTGAACGTATTGTCTTCGTCAAAATGTCCGGTAAAGAGATTCACCTCCTTGCGCAAACGGTTCTGCAGCACAAGATACTGGTTGTCTGCGCGGTTCAGTTCGGCGATCAGCTCTGTGCATGACTTCTGGGGTACGGCCGTGCTTCCCGGATAACGGCTGTCTTCGCTGAAAATATCCTGATGCGCCTTGAACCAGTCGTATGCGGGGATCTTGCCGAAAGCCTCCTGGTCGGCAAGCAGACGCGCCTCTTCCTGTTCGGCCGCTTGCGCCTCTTTGTCCAGCCGGTCTATATCTTCCTGAAGCGATGCCGTTTCCTTTTTCAGATTTTCTTTCTCCAGGTGAAGCTCCTGCTTCTGCGCGTCCCGCCTGCGCTTCCATTCCGGAATGTTGTCGATCAGGTCGCGCTTGTCTTTCCGGTACTCGATGATGAGCGCGGCATGGTCTTTGATGAAAAGCAGTTCCCGGTCGATGTCCTGCAGCTGCCCCGCTATCTGCTGGAGGCGTTCCGTATCAGCCCCCTGCGAATGGAGTTCCTGCTTCATTTGCGACTCGTATTCCGCCTTCTCCGCGCTGATGCGCCTCTTTTCATCTTCGTCCTCCTTTTTGACCGACTCCGCGAGCCGCTGCTTTTCACCGGCGATGCGCTGCTGAAGCGCGTTCCATTCCTGCTTCAGCCGGTTAAGCTCCCTGCTCTTTTCTTCGTTCAGTCCTCCCAGCTTTTCGTCGATCCGCTTCAATTCTGCCGCCAGTCCCGTCTTTTTCTGCTGCAGAGCCTCCAGTTTCTTTCCGCATTCGGCCTCTGCCTTTTTCTTCCATTCCTCCAGGTCAAGCATATCCTGCTGGTACTGCTGTTCCAGTTTCTCAATCTCATATTCCTGAAGGCTGATGATGTCTTTCTGTTCCTTGATTCTGGGCTGGTACTTAGCCTTCAACTGGTCGGCCAGCATTTCTTTTTCCTCTTGCAGGCGACCGACGGCAGAAGCTATTTCCTTGAGCCTGCATTCGCCCGCTTCTTTTTCCGCCTGATAATCGTTGATCGACTTGATGTGCCTGTCTACAGCGTCAAGCGCGAGATTGATGCCGTAGAATGAGTTCCCGCCGTCTGCCGCCAGTTGCGGAGCCAGATCAGTCTGCCAGAGGATGGATTCGTCGCAAAGTTTCCCGATGTTGTCCTCCCATCCTTTCTTATGCTCCTTGAGCCATCCCTGCAGCGTGCGTTTGCTGTTCTTCAGAAACACCTCAAGCTCGTCCACTCTCGGGCGCAGGCTATGCTGCTCGGCCTGGAGGCGCATCATCTCCTCGTCTTTCTCCTTCAGCCCTTTCTGCAGCTCCTCTTCCCACTGCAAGGTAAGCTCCTTGATGACCAGCTGAGAATTTTCAATGCGGTTGCGCTTGCTCGCATGAAGCCCCGTGTACGACTGGATGCGGTGTTTCAGCTCTTCCTGCTCTTTTTCGAAGTAGCGTTCCTTCCTGCACAATTCCATCTGATAGTTCAGGGCAGTCAGTTCATTCTGTCCGGCGCTCTTTTCGGGATGCAGCTGGAGCGAAAGCTCCTCGAATTTCTGGTATACCGCTTCCGTATCCGCCTCATATTGGCGGCGTGCCTCTTCGATCCGCCTGTTGCTGTCGTTGTTCAATTCTTCGATCTGCCTGATTTTCGCCTCGTGAATCTTGTTCCACTGCTGGTCGAGGTTTTGAACGAGCGACTTGTATTTGGTTGATATTTCCGTATAATGCGAAGTCAGTATGCGCTGTTCTTCGGTGAGTCCCTGCCTCCGGTTTTTCCATTCATCCTTTCTTGCCGAACGTTCGATGACCGATCCGATCTGCTGGACTGCGTATTCTTCCTCCTTTTTCACCGCCTTCTGCAATTCGTTGTTCAGCACGGCAAGTTCTTCCTGCATCTTGTCGCAACGCTGGCGCGACTGTTCCTGGAGCATTGTCCGGCGTGCGATGAATCCGTTCCGTTCGGTTTCGGCCTTCCGCTTCTTTTCCGTCCATTGCGGCAGTGCCTCCACCGCATTGCGGTGAGCTGCGGCAAGTTCGCGGCATCCTTGTGCCAGGGCAGCTTGCTGGCGCGACACCTGACGTGAAAGAGAAGTGATTTCTTTCACCAGTTTCTGCGTTTCGCGTTTCTGGAATTCTTCCACATCATGCAGCCGCGTTTCAAAATTCTTCAGATGCTCCTTGTACGTGTTCAGGTCGATGGCCGTTTCGTCTTCGTTAATCGAAGAAATGATGGTCTTCTTGATGAACTCCGCATCCAGCTTGGAGTTGAGAAACACATTCTGTATGGTGCGGGGAATATTCTGATACTGCCTGCTTTCCATCAGCGCATAACGGTCCATTTCGGGGTCGCTTCCGTTTCCGTACAGAATGTTCCTGTATTCATCGTACGTGTAGATGATGCGCGAATAGTCCACTTCAGCCTGATCGAGGGCGGCACGGATGCGGTCGGTTCCGCTGTATGCCGTCCGGTTCTCATCGATAAAGAACTCCTTGCGGTACGGAGAGTCGATGAAGCGGTAGCAGACCCTTCCCATTGACTTGAAGCTGAGAATGCAGAAGAAGCCATGCTCTGTGGCCACCTCATACACGATATACGAGTTTGAATAAGGGAAATAGTATTCCGTATAGCTCTGCTTCTCCACCGGGATTCCCAGCTTCTGCGTGTCGGCGTTATAGAAAAAAAGGATGGCCCGCAGAACTGTACTCTTGCCCACGCCCTGCGTTCCGATGAAATGCACGTTGCCGTCCAGATAGATATCGTCGGCATACGGTATGTTTGCGCTGTTTATAAATATGATTCTATTCAGGTTTCTCATTGTCTTCTTCTGTGTCATCATAAATTTGAATGCTTTCTATCAGTCGCTCCAGGTAATGCCACGAGCTCAGCACCTTGTAAGTGTTGTTCTTCTCGTTTTCCAGTTCGATGAACGATTCCTTGACAAGCAGGCGGATTATGTTGTCGAGCACCTCCTTCCGCACATCTCTGTCAGAGAAATGCTTTCTCATGCCGTCGAGCTTGTTCTGCAGCGTGGCGTTGATGTTTGCCTCCACCAGAATCTGTTCGGGCTGGAAGCGGAACCCCGCGCCGAACGTTTCATCATAGGTCTTGAAAAGGTCGAGCACATCAATCCAATAGTAAGCCCTCAGGATTTTCTGTTCGAGCGTAGCCCTCGGCTCCGTGCGTGAGAAATAAAAGTATTCGTTTCCTCGCTCCAGCGTATAGCCTATCTGAGAGAAGAACAGCGAAAGCGCGTCGTAATCGTCGTCAATCATGTCATACATGTCGCGGACCGACTCGCTGCAACTGTTCGAGCAGACAAACTGCCCTTTTTGCAGGTAGTCGAAAATGGCGGATGTATGGTCGGGAATTCTAATGTTCAGTTCCATTGATGTTGTTTGAATAAGTCGATATAAAGATTATGCCGGATATACTTTGGCATATTCGTATTCTTTGTACACGCCGTACCGGTCGGTAATGCGCAACTGGTTTTCGTAGAGCGAAACGATCTGGCAGAACAGCGTCGTGCGTTCCCGGTCGTCCACTTCACGCGGAAAAGAATAACGCATGAGGAAAGAGAACAAATCCTCGGGATCTTTCTCCGGATGATTCCATAAAGCCTGTGCTTGCGCCTGGATATAACAGCCTGCCGTTTCATCGAGATCGATGGCTTCCTGATAGACGGCGGCGGCCTCCATATCTTCTTCGCTGAAAGCTCCCGCTTCGTTGCTGCGTGCGGTTTCACGGTATTGCAGATTCTTCAGCACCTTCAGAATCACCGGGCGTGCCTCGTCGCCGCTCAAATATCCGAGCGAGAGCTTGAACGAAGACGGCGGATTGCCTTCCAGCAGCACCGAATGTTCCCGTTCCACCACCTCTGTAAGGTTACTTTTGGCGCGAAGTTCGAACGTGTCGTGCAGGTATTTCACCTTTCTGATCTTTTCTACCAGAATCACCTGGCTCTTTATCTGGTTGAGGTAGTTGATGATGTCCTGCTGCGCCCGTATCAGGCTGTGAGCCGAAAGCTGCAGTTCGCTTCTCAGTTCGAGCAGGATGCGTTTCAGCTCCTCGTCCGTGGCTTCCTGAAAGAATTTCCTTTCGTCGTGCAGGATCAGGTTTTCGGTCGTGTCGATGAGCCGCTGTATGTTGATCCGCTTCTTGTCGAGGTTTTCCAGCTTTGCGATTTTTATCTGGTATGTGGGCTCGTGTTTGAACGCGTGGTCTATGCTGGTCTGCAGGTTCATGATGTTCCGGATTGTGGTGCGTGCGATTTTCCGGAACGTTATCTTGATATTCCGCACGTAGCTTTCCTTCCGGGAAGGAATCCGCTCCTTGGCGTAATAGTCCATCAGCTCGTGCAGGTATTCGATGTTCTCGTCGATAACCGCCGTATTGATTTCCTCGTTCGCTTCTAGCAGCAATTCAAAAAAGTCCATGAACCGTGCGTCCAGTTCCACGAAGTTTCCGTTCTGCCGTATCACCTCTTTTTCAAGAAGCAGCTTCAGCCGGTTTTCGTCGTCTTTCAGGAGTGCCAGCGCATCGGAATAGCGGAAAGATAAGGTTTTCCGTTTCTCGAACATTTCGGTAAGCAGCGTCCTGGATGCGGCGACGGTATTGATTATTTCGTGTATGGATCGGAATATGTACATTGTTCAGTTTTTGGAAAAGTGGGGCAAAGTTATAAAAACTTTTTGAGATTATCCACCTCCGGGCGCAGGATGCCGAATGACTTCGGCTTTCAGTCGGCACTCATTTTTACCGGCAGACACGGATGGATTCTGCATTTTTTTTCGTATCTTTCGAAACAACTCAAATAAGATAGACTTATGAACGTTTATGCAGACTTTATCCTCCGCCTGTTTGTGGCAGGAGTAATGGGAGTTTTGATCGGACTTGAACGTGAGTACCGCGCCAAGGAAGCGGGCTACCGCACGCACTTTCTGGTGGCCTTGGGAAGTGCGCTGATGATGATCGTTTCGCAGTACGGATTTGCCGACGTGCTCGAAAAGGATCTGGTGCGCCTGGATCCGAGCCGCATCGCCGCGCAAGTGGTGAGCGGAATCGGCTTTATCGGGGCAGGAACGATCATACTGCTTCAGAAACAGATCGTCAGGGGACTGACCACGGCGGCGGGCATATGGGCCACGGCAGGCATCGGCCTTGCGATCGGAGCCGGCATGTATGGAATCGGAGTGGCGGCCACCGTGCTCGCGTTGATTGGTCTGGAAGTGCTAAGCAGGTGTTTCAAGAGCCTCGGCATGCGCAACATGATCGTGGAATTCATTGCAGACAATGAAGATGTGGTAAAGCAGGTGTCGTCTGACTTCAGCAGAAAGAACTTCCGCATCTCATCGTATGAAATGGAAAAAGTGGTGGAAAACGGAAAGATGAAGTATAGCGTAACGCTTGTCATAAAAGCCAAGCAACTGGATGAAGAAGGGCTGCTGCTCCTTCTCCTCCATGACTTCCCCGGAGTCACGGTGAAGAAAATCATCTGAAACAACAAAAAGAAAAGGGTATGCCCGAAGCCCTTCCCCTCGGCCGGCATACCCTTTTTATTTAGCCGATATAGACATTTACGTGAAGGAATAGTCTGTCGTGACCGTTGTCAATGTCGAAGTCTATTTTGTCTTCGCGTGCAAGCCAGCCGATGGCGGCATTCAAGTCTCTGTCGGATAATCCGGAAGCATCCTTCAGCTTCTCATAGTCCCAATGTGCATTGTCGGAAAGGAGCTTCCATACAATGCCTGCATTTTCTCCGATTTGATTCTTGTTCATCATAGATTGAAAATTTTGTAGTTTGTTGTAATTTGTTATTGACATAGCGAAAATAAAAACAATTTTCCATTATTGCAAGAATTTAAATAATTATTTAGAAATAGAATTTGCCATATCATACATTTGGGACATTATATGTTTGAAATAGACTAATCCCGCGTCGTTGCCGAAACATGTCTGCAACATGGAATCCTGAAAGTGAGCCGTCATCCCTTTGTGTATTCATTATCCGCCGGATTTTTGGCCGGGTCGCCTCGTTTTTGCATGAGATTAGGCTTTTATTCCATTTTTTTCTTATAACTTTGCATGACCATTTGATAGAAATGTATGAGAAAAAGCAAGATAAACTGGAGGGTTCCCAAAGGAGCCGAGCTCACCGAACTTGACAAGAAAGTGCTGTCGTTTCAGAATAAAGGACACCTTGTGCCGTCGCGTGAGTTGATCAAGACGCCCGAACAGATTGAGGGCATACGGAGAAGCGGCGTGATAAACACGGCCGTTCTTGATCTGGTAGAGAAAGAAATACACGCAGGAATGAGCACGGCTGAGATTGACAAGCTCGTGTACGACTATACGGTGAGCCACGGAGCCATTCCGGCATGTCTGGGCTACGAAGGCTTTCCGAAGAGCTGCTGCACTTCAATCAACGAAGTGGTGTGCCACGGAATACCGAACGACGAGGAGATTCTGGAGGAAGGCGACATCATCAATGTTGACTGCACGACGATTCTTGACGGGTATTATGCCGATGCTTCGCGCATGTTCATTATCGGAAAAACAACTCCCGAGAAAGAAAAGCTGGTAAGGGTGGCTAAGGAATGCCTGGAAATAGGGATGGAGGCTGCCAAGCCTTTCTCGTTTGTCGGCGATTTGGGGCATGCGATTGAAAAGCATGCGAAGAAAAACGGATTTTCAGTGGTGCGCGACCTGTGCGGACATGGGGTCGGACTTGAGTTTCACGAAGAACCAGACGTTGAGCACTACGGGAAGAAAGGCACCGGCATGCTGCTTGTTCCAGGCATGGTGTTCACGATCGAGCCGATGATCAACATGGGCACGTGGGAGGTGTTCATTGATGAAGAAGACGGCTGGACTGTGGTGACGGAAGACGAACTGCCTTCCGCGCAATGGGAACATACTTTTGTGATGACGGAAAATGGTGTTGAAATCTTGACATATTAAAAACAATGAGCATTATAATATTAGGTATAGAATCATCGTGCGACGACACTTCGGCTGCAGTCATCAAAGACGGCGTATTGCTGTCGAGCGTCATAGCCAGCCAGGCGGTGCATGAATCATATGGGGGCGTAGTGCCCGAACTTGCTTCGCGCGCGCACCAGCAGAACATCGTGCCGGTTGTGCACGAGGCGCTGAAGCGTGCAGGAGTGGCAAAGGAAGAACTCAGCGCCGTAGCATTTACCAGAGGTCCCGGACTGATGGGCTCTCTGCTCGTCGGCGTTTCGTTCGCCAAAGGATTTTCGCGGGCATTGGGTATTCCGATGATCGAAGTCAACCACTTGCAAGGGCATGTCCTGGCACATTTCATAAAGGAAAAGGACGAAGAACCTCATCAGCCGGAATTTCCTTTCATCTGCCTGCTCGTGTCGGGGGGCAACTCGCAAATCATCCGCGTGAATGCGTACAACGACATGCAGGTGCTCGGCCAGACCATCGACGACGCAGCAGGAGAAGCAATCGACAAATGCTCGAAGGTGATGGGGCTTGGCTATCCCGGCGGGCCGATTATCGACAGACTGGCGCGCCAGGGAAATCCGGAAGCGTTTGCATTCAGCAAACCGCACATACCGGGGTATGACTATAGCTTCAGCGGCCTGAAAACCTCGTTTCTTTATTCGTTGCGTGAATGGGTGAAAGAAGATCCCGACTTTGTGGAACATCACAAGACCGACCTTGCCGCATCGCTGGAAAAGACCATTGTCGACATTCTTATGGACAAGCTCCGCAAAGTTGTGAAAGACACGGGTATCAAGGAGGTGGCCGTGGCAGGAGGAGTGTCGGCCAACAACGGGCTGCGCAACGCGTTCCGTACCCATGCCGAAAAATATGGCTGGAACATTTTCATCCCGAAGTTCGGATATACCACCGACAATGCGGCAATGATTGCCATAACCGGCTATTTCAAGTATCAGGACAAGGAATTTTGCCCGATAGACGCACCTGCATACTCGCGGGTGACAATAAAGTAAAACTTATTTAGAACATACGTTTATGTCAGTAGAAACCAAAACATTAAGCAAGTTGATCAGTGAATACTTCTGGAAAGAAGGGTTCACGCTGTCTACAGCCGAGAGCTGTACGGCCGGCAATGTGGCCGCTATCATCACAGCGGTTCCAGGAAGTTCTCGTTTCTATAAAGGCGGGGTGGTGGCTTACGCCAACGAAGTGAAAGAAGAGCTTCTGCACGTGAAGAAAGAAACGCTCGAAACAAAAGGAGCCGTGAGCGAAGAAACTGTAGTCGAAATGGTAAACGGAGCGATGGAAGTGCTTCATACGGATTATGCCGTAGCCACTTCGGGTGTCGCCGGCCCGGGAGGGGGAACGCCCGACAAACCCGTGGGGACAATTTGGGTGGCCGCCGGAAACAAAGAAAAGGTGTTGACCGCCAAGCTCACAGACGATGAAGGACGTGACAAAAACATACAGGCTGCAACGGCAAAAACCCTGCAGTTGTTGCTCGAATTGTGTCAAAAGCAAGAAAATGAGGAGTAAAAGTGTATTTTGTTTGCAAAATACTTGTGTATGTCAATTTAAATGGCTTACTTTGCACTCCGTTTTAAGGAACCATGAAATAAAACTATAAAAACTAGATAGAAATGTCGAAAATTTGTCAAATTACCGGAAAAAAAGCCTCTGTAGGCAACAATGTTTCACATTCAAAAAGAAGAACAAAAAGAATGTTCAATGTGAACTTGTTTACAAAGAAATTCTACTATGTAGAACAAGATTGCTGGATTAGCTTGAAATTAAGTGCTAACGGCTTGCGTATTATCAACAAGAAGGGCCTTGACGCTGCGCTGAACGATGCGGTTGCCAAAGGTTTCTGCAATTGGAAAGACATCAAAGTTATTGGTTAATTAAAAGAAGAGAAAGACTATGGCAAAGAAAGCTAAAGGTAATAGAGTACAGGTAATCCTTGAATGCACCGAAATGAAGGATAGTGGTATGCCGGGCACTTCTCGTTACATCACAACTAAGAATAGAAAAAATACCACTGAAAGATTGGAACTGAAAAAGTACAATCCTATTTTGAAAAGAGTAACAGTTCATAAAGAAATTAAATAATAAGAGACTATGGCAAAGAAAACAGTCGCAACCCTCCAGACCGGAAAGGAAGGTCGTTCTTATACGAAGGTTATCAAAATGGTTAAGTCTCCGAAAACAGGCGCTTATATTTTTGATGAACAGATGGTTCCTAACGAAAAAGTACAGGAATTCTTGAAGAAATAATTATCAGGCAAACATACGCCGAGATGAAAAAGGCATGTCCCCAGCAGGGCATGCCTTTTTTTAATTCTCAGGGCATAATCTTAATTTTGTGCCGATTTGTTCTAAAATATGTGTATTTTGCTTATCTTTGCGGTATGATACATGCTGTATCGCTAATATAAAAAGACAACTGTATGGGATTTTTTAGTTTTTTCTCCAAGGAAAAGAAGGAAACGTTAGACAAAGGTTTGTCTAAGACAAAAGAAAGTGTATTCGGAAAAATAGCCCGTGCCGTAGCCGGAAAGTCAAAAGTAGACGATGAGGTGCTGGATAATCTGGAGGAGGTGCTGATAACCTCTGATGTCGGGGTGGAAACCACGCTGAAGATTATCAAACGCATCGAAGCGAGGGCGGCGAAGGACAAGTATGTGAATACGCAGGAACTCAACAATATCCTTCGGGAGGAAATTGCAGCGCTGCTTACGGAAAACAATACGGTAGACGCGGACGATTTCAGCGTTCCTGCCGGCAAAAAGCCATACGTAATTATGGTTGTCGGAGTCAACGGGGTGGGAAAGACCACCACCATCGGAAAGCTGGCTTACCAGTTCAAGAAAGCCGGAAAGTCGGTTTATCTGGGAGCAGCCGACACATTCCGTGCCGCGGCTGTAGAACAGCTCATGATTTGGGGAGAACGTGTGGGAGTGCCCGTCATCAAACAGAAAATGGGAGCTGATCCGGCTTCCGTGGCTTTCGACACGCTCAGTTCTGCCGCCGCCAACAACGCGGATGTGGTTATCATTGATACGGCTGGACGCCTGCACAACAAAGTGGGACTGATGAACGAGCTGACCAAGATCAAAAATGTAATGCGGAAGGTTGTTCCCGACGCTCCGCACGAAGTGCTGCTTGTGCTCGACGGTTCGACAGGACAAAACGCCTTTGAACAGGCCAAGCAGTTCACGCTGGCCACAGAGGTAAACGCAATGGCTATTACTAAACTAGACGGAACAGCTAAGGGAGGTGTCGTTATCGGCATTTCCGACCAGTTCAAGATTCCGGTAAAATACATCGGACTGGGCGAGGGAATAGAAGACTTGCAGATTTTCCGGCGCCGTGAGTTCGTGGATTCATTATTTGGAACAACGGAAAAATGAGAAAAAACACAATTGACATCATCACTTTGGGCTGCTCAAAGAATCTGGTGGATTCGGAGAAGCTGATGAAGCAGCTCGAAGCAAACGGATATAAGGTGACTCACGACAGTGAGCGTCCGCAAGGGGAGATTGCCGTAATCAACACTTGCGGGTTCATCGGTGACGCAAAGGAAGAATCTGTCAACATGATTCTGGAGTTCTGCCAGGCAAAAGAGGAAGGCAGGCTGCGGAAGCTGTATGTGATGGGCTGTCTTTCGGAACGCTATTTGAAAGATCTTCAGATGGAAATCCCCCAAGTAGACAAGTTTTACGGGAAGTTCAACTGGAATGAGCTGATCAGTGATCTGGGTAAGGCTTTCCGTCCGGAACTTGCGGTTGAACGGCATCTGACTACACCGAAACACTACGCCTATCTGAAAATATCGGAAGGCTGTGACCGGAAGTGTTCCTATTGTGCCATTCCTATCATAACCGGACATCATGTTTCAAGGCCGATGGAAGAAATTCTCGAGGAAGTCAAGCTTTTGGTTTCAGAGGGAGTAAAAGAGTTTCAGGTCATTGCGCAGGAACTGACCTATTATGGAGTCGATCTCTACAAAAAGCAGATGCTTCCGGAGCTGATCGAACGCATGGCGCAGATTCCGGGCGTGAAATGGATTCGCCTGCACTATGCTTATCCGGCTCATTTCCCCGAAGACTTATTCAGGGTGATGAGGGAGAACGACAACGTATGCAAATACATGGATATCGCGCTCCAGCATATCAGTGACAATATGCTGTCGAAAATGAGGAGGCATGTGACCAAAGCCGAAACTTACGCGCTGATTGAGCGGTTCAGGAAAGAAGTGCCGGGCATTCACCTGCGTACTACGCTGATGGTGGGGCATCCCGGAGAAACCGAACAGGACTTTGATGAATTGAAGGACTTTGTGCGGAAGGTGCGGTTTGACCGTATGGGTGCGTTTGCCTATTCGGAAGAAGAAGGCACTTATTCGGCTAGACACTACAAAGACGAAATTCCTCAGGAAGTGAAACAGCAACGTCTGGACGAACTGATGGCTATTCAGCAGGAAATATCAGGCGAACTGAGCCATGCGAAAATAGGAAAGACATTCAAGGTTATCATAGACCGCAAGGAGGGAGAATACTATATCGGACGGACAGAGTTTGATTCGCCGGAAGTGGATCCGGAAGTCCTGATAAAGGCAGCCGATGGCCATCTGCTGCACACAGGATCATTCCATATGGCCAAGATCGTGGATGCGGACGATTTCGATCTGTATGCCACGCTAGTTGAATAAGGGTATGAACAACGGAGAACTGATAGGCGAGCTGTCCCGGCATTTGGGATATACGGAAGAGGAAGCTTCACATTCGGTGGCTTCTCTGATAGATGCAATGACGATGGATTTGCAGGAAGGAAAAACCGTGGCTGTGGAAGGGCTCGGCTTGTTTGAAGTGGAAAAAACACTTGAACACATTACGGTTGATCCCGTCACAGGCAAACGCTATCTGGTTCCTCCGAGCTTGAACCTTGTCTTTAAGTCTGAGTTTCAGTCAGACGCTACTCCTGCCGAAATGCATTGCTTGATGCCGCAGAATGGAAGCGATGCATTCGCCGGCACTTTTTTTGCAGCCGTCAAAAATGCACTTATTCAGGACAAGTATATAAAAATCAAGGGACTGGGCACATTTAAACTTATCGATTCTGACGTTTCTTTTGTTCCGGATGACTCATTGCGCAGTTTAATCAACAGGCCTTTTTCCCAATTTGAATCGGTGGAACTAAAAGAAGGGGTACATTTTGACGATATGGACGAACCGGTGCGCGAGAAGGGTGAGCCGGAAGAAACTCCTGTTTCTGAAACAGCTCCGGAAGCGGATGCAGCCGAAAAGCCAAAACAGGAAAAACAGCCTCGCATCCCCTGGTGTATGCTGGCTGTCATATTGCTGGCCGGCGTGCTGCTGGGAGGAAGTATCGTATGGGCTTTGGTGTCGGGAAGAAGGTATATTCCGGAATCTGTCATAAGATACATTGAAGGCCAGGAAACGGGAATGGATGAAAGCGCAAGCAGCGACACCCTGGCTTTAGAGTATGTTCCGGAAAGTGCCTCGGAGCAGCCGGCACCTGAGCAGGCCGCTATACCGGCAAAAGAAAACAAGCCGTTGTCTGACACCGTAAAATATGAGATGAAAGAAACGCTCGCAGAATACGTCATGCGCAGGGGAGAATCACTAGCAAAAGTGGCTCAGCGTTTCTACGGAAACCGCAAGCTGTGGCCTTATATTGCAAGATATAACAGAAAAAACATTCCCGATCCAGACAATGTGCCCGTAGGTACAGTTGTCCGGATTCCCCGACTGATTCCTGCAAACTAATCTCAAAGCAGCCGTTTCTGTTCCGTATTTCGTGCGGACGGAAAGAGATGAATCTTGTCAATTTTAATTTTCTTTAGTTCAATAAGGCTTAAAAGCCTTGTGCCGTCTGTATTTTTTAATGAACAATTGTTGCTTCTGTTAATGGAATACCTTAATTTTGGGTGCTCTTTCAGACAAGGGTGTCTGGAAGACTGATTTATGACAAAAAGAAGAACAAAAAGGTAAATAAGAAAACTATGGCAGAAGCTATTGACATTAGAGAATTGAACGAACGCATCGAGCGTGAAAGTGCGTTTGTTACTAATTTGGTGACAGGAATGGATCAAGTGATCGTGGGTCAGAAACACTTGGTAGAATCTTTGCTGATCGGATTGTTGTCGGACGGACATATATTGCTGGAAGGAGTTCCGGGACTTGCAAAGACTCTTGCAATCAAAACATTGGCTTCATTAATTGATTCAAAATATAGTCGTGTTCAGTTTACTCCTGACTTGCTGCCCGCCGATATTGTGGGTACAATGATTTACAGCCAGAAAGACGAGCAGTTCGTTGTGAATAAGGGACCGATCTTTGCCAACTTCGTGCTGGCCGATGAAATCAACCGTGCTCCGGCAAAAGTGCAGAGTGCCTTGCTCGAAGCGATGCAGGAACGCCAGGTAACTCTTGGAAAAGAAACGTTTGACCTGCCAAGCCCTTTCCTGGTAATGGCAACTCAGAACCCCATCGAACAGGAAGGAACTTATCCGCTTCCTGAGGCGCAGGTCGACCGATTCATGCTGAAAGTGGTTATCGATTATCCGAAACTGGAAGAAGAAAAGAAAATCATCCGCCAGAACATTTCAGGAGAAAGACGCGAGGTGCGCCCGATCATCAAGGCCGACGATATCATCGCGGCACGGAAGATTGTCCGCATGGTATATCTTGACGAAAAAATTGAACAGTACATTGCAGACATTGTTTTCGCAACCCGTTATCCGGAGAAATATGACCTGAAGGATCTGAAGGGACTGATCGGATTCGGCGGATCTCCGCGTGCTTCAATCAATCTGGCTCTTGCCGCACGCAGTTATGCATTCATCAAACGCCGCGGATACGTAATTCCCGAGGACGTGCGTGCCGTGGCTCACGATGTGCTTCGCCACCGCATCGGCCTGACATATGAAGCGGAAGCTACAAACGTGACTTCCGATGAAATTGTCAGCAAGATTCTGAACAAGGTGGAAGTACCCTGATGCCCTTGCCTTCGGAAGAAATGGGAGAAAAGGACCAGCTATTGACAAAAAGAGTTATCGGAGCGTGCCGGAACGCGGGTTCTCATCGTTTGATGTCCGGCCGCTCTGCCAACTGTAAAATCCAAAGGAATGGAAACAAGTGAACTATTGAAACGGGTCCGCCGGATAGAGATCAAGACCCGGGGACTTTCAAACAATATCTTTGCGGGGCAGTATCATTCGGCTTTCAAAGGAAGAGGTATGGCCTTTTCGGAAGTACGCGAATATCAATACGGCGACGACATACGTGATATTGACTGGAATGTAACAGCTCGCTTTGACAAGCCATTCGTGAAGGTGTTCGAAGAAGAACGTGAACTGACGGTAATGCTGCTGGTGGATGTGTCGAACAGTCTGGATTTCGGTACAACCGTCCAGATGAAGAAAGACATGCTGACTGAAATAGCCGCAACCATTGCTTTCTCGGCCATCCAGAACAACGATAAGATCGGAGTGATATTTTTTTCAGACAGGATTGAAAAATTTATTCCTCCCAAGAAAGGCCGCAAGCATATCTTATACATCATACGGGAGCTGCTGGATTTCCATCCGCAGAGTATGCGCACCGATTTGCAGTGTGCCATTGAATACCTGACGAACGTGCTGAAGAAGCGGTGCACAGCCTTTATGCTGAGCGATTTCATTGATGACCATGATTTTCAGAATGCGCTGACCGTTGCCAACCGCAAGCATGATGTGGTGGCTATTCAGGTTTATGACCGCAGAATGGAAGATCTCCCCAATATCGGACTGATGCGGGTGAGGGATGCCGAAACGGGACATGAGCAATGGATTGACACATCATCCAAAACCTTGAGGAAGGCGCACCGCGAATGGTGGATTCAGCGGCAGCAGAAACTGAATGATGTATTTACTCACTGCAATGTGGATTCAGTATCCGTGCGTACAGATCAGGACTATGTGAAAGCATTGCTGAACTTATTTGCTAAACGAAATTGAAATGAAACATAGCTTATTATTTGAAGGCAGGAGAATGCTGAAACTGCTTTGTTGTGCAGCCTGTCTGATAATGGCCGCAATTCCTGCAAAGGGGCAGGTGACCGTTGAAGCTGCCATTGATTCGCTCCAACTGCTTATAGGTGAACAGGCCAAGATAAAGTTGCAGGTGAGTATGGATGCAAATCAGAAATTGCGTTTGCCGCTGCTGAGAGATACGCTGGTGAAAGGAGTAGAGATTCTGGAGATTGCGAAACCCGATACACAACTTCTGAACGACAACAAACGCTGGCTGGTTTCCCAAGAATATACGGTAACTTCGTTCGATTCAGCCTTGTACTATCTGCCGCCTTTTAAAGTGACGGTTGACAATAAGGAATATCAGTCGGCAGCTTTAGCTTTGAAAGTATACTCGGTTCCGGTCGATACGCTGCATCCGGATCAGTTTTTCGGACCTAAAACGATTCATGAAGTTCCGCTGACACTGGACGACCTTGCATCGCTGATTTATTCGGTCCTGCTGTTTCTCATTGCAGGTGCGCTGGCTGTTTTCCTGATTGTGCGCTATCGCAACAACAAGCCGATTATACGCATTATAAAGGTTGAGCCGAAACTTCCTCCGCATCTTTCGGCGATGAAGAAGATTGAGACGATCAAGGCCGACAACAATTACCGGAAAGAAGATCCAAAGCAGTATTATACCGAACTGACAGACGTGATACGTACCTACATCAAGGAACGTTTCGGTTTCAATGCGATGGAAATGACATCGGCAGAGATAATCGGGCGGCTGCTTGAGGAAAAGGACCAGGCATCGATCAATGACTTGAAGGTGTTGTTTTCAACGGCCGACCTGGTGAAATTCGCCAAACATTCACCGCTGATTAACGAGAACGACATGAACCTGGTTACGGCTATCGATTTCATCAACCAGACGAAAATCGAGGAGGAGCCAGGCAAGAAAGAAGAGCCTAAGGAAATAAAAGTGGAAGAAAAACGTTCGAAACGTGGACGCATTGCCTTGCTGTACAGCATTACCGTTGCCGGAATCTGTGCCGTAACCGGTCTTTACCTGACCGTGCGCCATATCATCGACCTTTTCTTCTGATAAATTAAAGTTGAAGCTATGATTTTTGCTAATATTGAATATTTATTTCTGCTTTTGCTGCTGATACCTTATATTATATGGTATGTGATGCAGCACAGAAAATCCGAACCTTCGCTGCAGGTGTCAACGACACGCATGTACATGAAAGTTCCGGCAAGCTGGAAAGTCTATCTCGTTCATGCGCCGTTTTTTCTGCGTATCGTTACATTCGTGATGATTACGCTGGTGCTGGCACGTCCGCAGACGACCGACAACTGGCAGAACACCGAAATCGAGGGTATCGACATCATGCTGGCTGTGGACGTATCGACGAGTATGCTGGCTGAGGACTTGAAGCCGAACCGGATTGAGGCCGCCAAAGAAGTTGCAGCAGAATTCATCAACGGCCGGCCTAACGACAATATTGGTCTGACTATTTTTGCGGGGGAAGCTTTCACACAGTGCCCGCTGACCGTTGACCACGGTGTGCTGCTGAATCTCTTCAAGAATATAAACTGTGAAATGGCCCAACGCGGGCTTATCGACGACGGAACCGCTATCGGAATGGGACTGGCCAATGCAGTAAGCCGCCTGAAAGAGAGCAAGGCGAAGTCAAAGGTTGTCATTCTGCTGACAGACGGTGTAAACAACCGGGGAGACATTTCTCCGCTCACAGCGGCAGAAATAGCCAAGCAGTTCGGGATCAGGGTTTATACAATCGGTGTCGGAACCAATGGCACTGCACCTTATCCTATGCCTACTTATGCTGGCGTACAATATGTACAGATGCCCGTAGAAATAGATGAGTCAGTATTGACGCAAATTGCTGCAACGACTGAAGGCAATTACTTCAGGGCCACAAGCAACAGCAAGCTGAAGGAAGTGTATCAGGAAATCGACAAGCTGGAGAAGACCAAACTGAACGTAAAAGAGTTCAGCAAACGGGAAGAAGCTTATCATGTATTTGCTCTCATCGCTTTTGTCTGCATCTTGCTGGAAATCATTTTGCGCAATACTGTATTAAAGAAAATCCCTTAAAAACGTGTGACTATGTTTCGATTTGGAGAACCGTTATATTTGTATCTGCTCATCGTTGTACCGATATTGGCAGCCTTTTATTTTTATTCCAACTACCGGCGCCGCAAAAGATTGAAAGAATATGGGGATATGGAGCTTCTGAAACAGCTTATGCCGGAAGTTTCAAAGTATCGCCCGGACGTGAAATTCTGGCTTATGCTGGCGGCTATGGTTATGGTGATTTTCATGCTTGCCCAGCCTCAGTTCGGCTCTAAGATGGAAACCGTGAAACGGCAGGGAATAGAAACTGTCGTTGCACTTGATATCTCAAACTCCATGCTGGCTCAGGATGTTGCTCCCAGCCGTTTGGAGAAGTCGAAAAAGCTGATATCCAGGCTGGTTGAAACCTTCAATAACGATAAAGTCGCATTGATCGTTTTTGCTGGAGAGGCGTTTACGCAATTGCCAATCACCAGCGATTATGTTTCGGCAAAGCTGTTTCTTGAAACGATAAGCCCCTCACTGATATCCACCCAAGGAACAGATATACGGGCAGCCATCAATCTGGCTATGAAAAGCTTTACTCCGAATGATGGAGTAGGAAGAGCGATCGTTCTGATTACCGACGGTGAAAACCACGAAGGCGGAGCTATCGAAGCGGCGCAAGAAGCGGCCAAAAAGGGCATACACGTTTTCGTTTTGGGCGTCGGATCACCCGACGGTTCGCCAATACCTGTAGAGGGAAGCAATGAGTTCCGTCGTGACAAAGACGGAAATGTCGTTGTCACACGTTTGAATGAAGAAATGTGCCGTGAGATTGCCCGTGCAGGAAATGGCATGTATGTCAGGGTTGATAACACGAACAATGCGGAAAGAGCTTTGAATGCGGAGGTCAACAAGCTGGCAAAAGCAGACGTGGAAACACAGGTGTTCACTGAATTTGATGAACAGTTTAGGGTGTTGGCATGGCTTGCCTTGATTTTGCTCGCTGTAGAAATTATGATTCTTAACCGCAGGAATCCGCTTTTCAAAAATGTGAAACTCTTTAAACAGAACTAAGATGAGTGGAAAAAGGTTTTTTATGTGTTTATTTTGCTGCGGACTGGCAGTTTGTGTTTTCGGACAGAAAACAGACCGCGACTATCTGCGGAGCGGAAATAAACTTTATAATGACAGTTCGTTTGTAAAAGCCGAAATAGATTACAGAAAGGCACTGGAGCAGAATCCCAAGTCTGCTGATGCAATGTATAATCTGGGAAACACGCTTCTCATGCAGCAGAAAGCAAAAGAAGCCATGGAACAATTCGGCGCTGCCTCTAAAATAGAAAAGGATAAAATGAAACTTTCGCATATCTATCATAATATGGGGGTTATCTTGCAGTCGTCAAAACAGCTTCCGCAATGCATTGAGGCCTATAAGGAAGCACTCCGGAACAATCCGCACGACAATGAGACGCGGTATAATCTGGCGCTTGCCCAAAAACAGCTGAAAGATCAGCAGCAACAGCAGCAGGATCAGAACAAACAGGAACAGAAGCAAGACCAGAAAGAGGATGACAAACAGCAGAATAAGGATCAGCAGGATCAAAACAAGCAGAATCAGCAGAACAACCAGCAGCAACAGCAGCAACAGAACCAGATGTCGAAAGAAAATGCCGAGCAGCTGCTGAATGCTGTGATGCAAGATGAAAAGAATGTGCAGGATAAAGTAAAGAAACAGATCCAGATACAAGGACGCAAACTTGAAAAAGACTGGTAATCCTGTTTGACAAATTAAGTGGAAACAATAAAAACGGAATGATAAATGATGAGAAAGGTATATTTCTTACTTTTGATGGTGATCGCTTCGTTGCAGGGATTTGCAGCTGAACAGCCTCGACTGACAGCTGATGCGCCGGACGTGGTGGTCAGCGGTGACCAGTTCAGACTGGTATTTACCGTCAATTCGCAAGACATAAAAGATTTTCGCGCCCCTTCGATTTCGGGATTTGACGTTCTGATGGGACCAAGCCGTTCACAGCAGAGCAACATTCAGATAATCAACGGGAAACGTACATCCAGCAGCTCTACGGCCTTTACGTACATCTTGATGGCCGGAAAAGAAGGAACGTACACGATTCCTGCGGCAAGCATTGAGGTGGACGGGAAAAAGATATTCTCAAATGCAATCCAAATCAAGGTGCTTCCGCCAGACAAGACCGGCAATTCCGGAAGTAACAATGGGGGAGGTTCTGCCTCGTCTTCAAGGGGGCAGGTGGCAGGAAGCCGCATAACGAACAATGACTTGTTCATCACAGCAACGGCAAGCAAGACTCGTGTTCATGAACAGGAGGCTATTCTGCTGACCTATAAAGTATATACGCTGGTTAATCTGCGTCAGTTGGTGGGCAAAATGCCCGACCTGAAAGGATTCCATACACAAGAAGTTCCGTTGCCGCAACAAAAAACGTTCTCGCTTGAACATTATAAAGGACGCAATTACAATACAACGGTATGGAGCCAGTATGTGCTGTTTCCCCAACAGACAGGCAAACTGGAAATTCCTTCCATTACATTCGAAGGGATAGTTGCCCAGCAGACAATCTCGGATGATCCGTTCGATGCCTTTTTCAATGGAGGAGGGTATATCGAAGTCAAAAAGAAAATCGTAACTCCTAAAGTGACGATTGATGTGCTTCCGCTTCCGTCAAAACCGGCAGGATTCTCGGGAGCTGTAGGTGAATTTAAGCTGAGTTCTTCGATCAACTCAACAGATGTGAAGACAAACGATGCCGTTACGGTAAAACTCACCTTGTCGGGAACAGGAAACATGAAGCTTATAAGTGCTCCGGAGGTCAATTTCCCGCAAGACTTTGAAGTTTACGACCCGAAGACTACGGACAACACCAAATTGACGAATGCCGGAGTAAGCGGAACCAAAACGTTTGAATATCTGGCCATTCCGCGCCATGCAGGTGAGTTCAAGATTCCATCGGTCGAATTCAGCTATTTTGACCTGAAAAGCAACAGCTACAAAACGCTTAAAACGGAAGAGTATACGGTTAAGGTAGCCAAAGGAAAAGGCAATGCCGATCAGGTTATAGCAGATTTCACCAATAAAGAAAGTGTAAAGATGCTTGCCAAAGATATACGCTTCATCAAACTG
Organism: Bacteroides sp. ET225; assembly: GCF_024733745.1. Classification (NCBI taxonomy): domain Bacteria; kingdom Pseudomonadati; phylum Bacteroidota; class Bacteroidia; order Bacteroidales; family Bacteroidaceae; genus Bacteroides; species Bacteroides sp. ET225. The sequence goes on from NZ_JANRHN010000006.1 coordinate 46,232, forward strand.
GGTGATACGCCACTTATTCCGAAAGGCGACTTCTTCTTTGGGACATTAGGATACTGGATATGGTATCTGATACCGTTTGTTTTATTTGTAGCTTTTGTGGTTGTTTATCGCAAACAGGCGAAAGAGAACGCAAATGTGGCCAAGGTGAAAACTAAAAAAGCAAACAAGGTGGCTGCAAAACGCATGAAACTTGCAGGAAAACTGCTGGCAGAAAACAAAAAGAATGAATTTTATGATGAAGTGCTGAAAGCCTTGTGGGGATATATCAGCGATAAGCTGAGCATTCCGGTATCGCAGCTTTCAAAGGACAATATTGAAATGGAACTGTCACGCTACGGGGTTTCTGAGAATCTCGTAAAGGAATTCATTGACACGCTGAACGAATGTGAGTTCGCCCGTTATGCTCCGGGCAATGAAAGCGAGGCGATGGATAAAGTATACAGCGCGTCTGTCGAAGTGATAAGCAAAATGGAAAACAGTATAAAAACATTAAAAACGGATAGGAGAAACTGATATATGAAGAAACTTTCTTTCGTGCTCATACTGCTGGCGGCAACCTTTGTGCAGGTTGCCAATGCCGCAGCGACAAAAGAGGAGGCGGACGCTGCCTATCAAAAAAACAATTTCAGCGAGGCTGTCGGAATGTATGAAGAGATTCTGAATACCCAAGGAGAATCGGCCGCTATTTACTATAATCTGGGAAACGCGTATTACAAGTCAAAGAATATCGCGAAAGCTGTTCTCAATTATGAGCGGGCACTGCTTCTGAATCCGGGAGATTCTGACATCCGCTTCAATCTGGAAATGGCCAGAAGCAAGACCGTCGACCAGATTACTCCTACGGCAGAAGTGTTTATCGTTACGTGGTATAAAAGCCTTGTCAATACGATGAGCGAGCGGTCGTGGAGCTTCATCGGAATTTTTTCCTTTATTTTGTGTCTGATTACGCTTTCTTTTTATATCTTTGGAAAACAACTGTGGCTGAGAAAGACGGGGTTTGTAGCAGCGATTGTAATGCTGGTGATCACTATAGGCTCCAATGTCTTTGCTGGACAACAGAAGGACGAACTTGTCAATCGCACCGGAGCCATCATAATGGAGCCTTCCGTTGCAGTGAAAAGTACGCCCAATGAGAGCGGGACAGACCTTTTTGTCCTGCACGAAGGCACAAAAGTATACATTGACGACAATTCGATGAAGGAATGGAAGGAAATCCGCCTTGAGGATGGAAATGTAGGATGGGTTAAAGCTTCTTCAATCGAGGTCATTTGATGATAATTTTTAAGACTTTTATATAATGGACATACAGCAGTGGATAGAAGCCGACAAATCTTTATTGCTAACCCTCAATGACAATGATTCATTGCTGTGGGACGGAGTGATGTGGATTGTGACGGATACAAAGACTTGGATTCCGGCAATTGTCATGCTGCTGTATGTCATCTTCAAGAATAACAAACTCTCGCAATCGCTTGTCATACTCTTGATGTTTGCGGTGGGAGTAACTCTTGCCGACCAGATAGCTTCCGGCATCTGCAAACCTTATTTCGCACGCCCAAGACCGACACAGGACCCTGAAATCATGTATCTTGTAAATGTGGTGAACGGGTATAGGGGAGGAGCCTTTGGATTCATGTCGAGCCATGCAGCCAACACCTTCGTTGTGGCTACGTTAGTGACTCTGCTTGTCCGCAGCGTTCCGTTGGGAGTCATGATGTATCTTTGGGCGGCAATACCTTCTTTCTCACGTATTTATCTTGGCGTTCATTATCCCGGAGATATTGTATTCGGTGCTTCTGAGGGATGCATCGTCGGAGTGCTGGTATATACGCTTTTTCGCTATATGCAGAAAAAGTGGTCTTCACGGCCGCAGTATGTATCGTCACAGTATACGCCAACCGGATATTCCAGGGATGATGTCACGCTGCTTTATACCGTTCTGTGGCTGACCTATTTCTATGCTTTAATTGCAGGAATGATTGTTACGCGAACTCTTTCTTTATAAAAAATATAAGAAAAACTTCAGATTTGGTTTGCGTCTGTCATATTTTTTCATTACTTTTAAGTCGAGTTTAATAACAATATCCGTCGAACACTTAAATATTTGATTACTATGAACAGGACAATAACATTCAATGAGCTGCGAAAGATAAAAGATTCTTTGCCAAGCGGTAGCATGCACCGCATCGCCGACGAACTCAATCTGAGTGTTGAAACCGTTCGCAATTTTTTTGGCGGGCATAATTTCAAGGACGGCAAATGTGTTGGAATACACTTGGAGCCAGGACCAGACGGTGGGTTGGTGATGCTTGACGATACAACTGTGCTGGATAAAGCAATAGCCATCTTGAAAGAAGCCCAGCGGGCGTAATCATAAAGAGCTGTCAGAAGAGCGGAATGCAGTCCGCCTTATGGCAGCTCTTGTTTTTTATTGTCTAACCTAACAACAGCGGAGCCATGGAAGAAAAACTTGTAACTTTAGCTATCCTTACATACTCGAAGGCTCAGATCCTTAAAAATGTTCTTGAGAATGAAGGTATTGAAGCGTATATCCACAATGTAAACCTCATTCAGCCGGTTATATCATCGGGAGTGCGTGTGAGAATCAAAGAAAGCGATCTGCCGCGTGCCTTGAAAATAGTGGAAGATTCAGCCTGGCTGTCGGAAGAAATAGGCGAAGAAAAGCCCAAAAAGCAGCGAAGCAACAAAATACTTGTTCCGGTCGATTTCTCTGATTATTCGATGAAGGCGTGTGAGTTTGGTTTCAACTTTGCAGCCGAAATTCATGCTGAGGTCGTATTGATGCACGTTTATTTCAGTCCGGTCTATATGCCTAGCCTCCAATATGCTACGGAGGGCTTTGGCATGCCTGTTGAACCGGAAATGGGTATCAAGCATCTTTTGGAAACAGTTCATGCCCAACTTAACAAGCTGACCGACAGCATCAAGGAAAAAATAGCTAAAGGGGAGCTGCCGGATGTAAAATACACGTGTGTGTTGCGTGAAGGCGTTCCTGAAGAAGAAATCCTGCATTACGCACGGACAGAAAAGCCGCTTATCATCATTATGGGGACCCGTGGCGAAGGAGAAAAAGAAATGGACCTGATAGGCAGCGTAACCGCTGAAATCATCGACAGAAGTCCGACTTTCGTTTATGCAATTCCGGAAGGAGCGAAAAAGAAGAATTTCAAGGAAATTCGCAAGGTCGCGCTCATCACGAACTTTGACCAGAGAGATTTGATGGCTTTTGATTCCTTGATTACCACTTTCAAGGATTATAGCTTTGAAATCGCTTTCCTGAATCTGACCAGCGACGAACAGAAACGGACGTGGAATGAGATCAAACTGGCCGGCATCAAAGAATATTTCAAGAAACAGTATCCGCAACTGTCAATCGGATATGACGTGATTCCGGGCGATAATTTGCTTGCGAATCTTGACAAGTATGTAAAGGCAAATAATATTGATGTGTTATGTATAAGCAACTACAAGCGCAACGTCTTTGCCAGACTTTTTAATCCAAGCATTGCCAGGAGAATGATTTTCCATACCAGCACCCCCATACTTGTTATCAAATAGCGTAATTGGAACAAGGGCAGCAGACCCTTGTTCCATTGCATGAATCTAATTAAACATAATGCCGATTATAATCAAACAAGACATCTAACCATACATGACCCGTAGAATAACATTGCTGAGAGTTACAAAGCATCTATAAAATAAAAAGAGAATGCACGTATTTCCTGAACGATGCATTCTCTTGCTTTTTTTGTTGTATCCAAGTTTTCTCTTCAAAAATAACACCTGATATGCTTAATCCAGCAAGGAAGCCAACATATCGGCTGTTACATCTTTGGCGACTATCACGCCTTCGTTGTCCACCAGATAATTTGTAAATCCATTCTTCAGACCATAAGATTTATAAATATCCGAGTTTTCTCCCTCCATTTCCCAATAGCAGTTTCCGGAATCATTGCCGTCCTGCTCAATCGCCGCTCTATATACCGATTCATAGCGGTCGAACGAAATGGAAATAATCTTTATGCGCGCATCGTTTCCGGCCAGATGATTCAGTTTGGCATTCTTTACACGCGATGCTGCGTCATAACTCGCCCAAAAGCTCAGCAGGGTGTATTTCCCTTGTGCAGATTGCAGGTTGAGCGGTTTGGTTTCGTTACAGAGAACTACCTCAGGAGCCAGCTTGCCGACGGGCAATTCGTCTGTTAAAGTTTTTTTCTTGTCAAACGACAAAGAAATCAAGGAACTGATTGCTAATACAACAAAAAACCATTTTACATTTTTTACCATGTAATTTGATTTTAGTTAATACTATCCGGCTCTGTCCTTTTACAGCGACTTCCCGGCCGGAACGTTAGTTAAAGGATTCTGCGGATCACTCCGGAAAATCCCGTCATCTGATTGGAAGTCCGCTGCAAAAGTACGCTTTATTTTGATAGGATGAATAAAATATGCTGATTTTTTATGTTTTTCAGCATATCTTTTGACTTATATCATGCATTCAGCACTGTTCCCTGCTCATCTATTTTCAAATAAATGTCTGCAGAATGCATCTCCAGTTCAACCAGATAATAGTTTCCTGAGGGCGTTTCGATAAAGTCGACATCATCTATTTCCGCCCCCTTCCGGTTGTTTTCTATCGTGTCCGCAACTGCTTTGGGAATATCTTTCCACCTTACATCACACGACGTCTGAACCCATGCATACGAGCCGGCGTTATCCGAAGTGAAAACCACTTCTTTCTGAATACTTCCATCACGGATTTCCACTTCCACTCTGCCCCTATTCTCGTATTCAATATCCAGAATGCGGGCGCCGGGATACCGCTTTTCTATTTCTTCCTTTATATCTGAAGCCTGCTGGGGAGCCATCGGCATACGGCCTTCATCGCTGTTTCCGCCGTCAGCCTGCGCCGAAACCAGTGTTCCGTCTTCAAAATAGATCAGATCGTATTCCTGATTTTGCATTTCCACTTCAATGATATATTTGGTTTCCATGTCCTTCTGCTCAATCACATCTATATCATCTCTTCTCCAGCCGGCATATTCTCCGGACTCGAATGCCTGACGGACATTCTGGGGCAAATCCTCATAGCGCAAGTCGCGCTCAGTCATCAGCCATGTGCCGTCAGGCAGGAACCAGGCTGAGTTCTCATAACCGTTCTCAGAAAACTCTGCTTCATAGAAATCCCCTTTCCGTTCCCACTCCGCATAAGCCACATTCGGGTAACGGGACGTGAAAGCTTGCCGCAATGTGTCCGGAACCTGCACGTTCTTGTCGTCATCTTTGTCACAGCTTTGGAGGCCGACCGCACCTAGTGCAATACAGGCCAATAGAACCATTCTTTTCATATACATATACCTTATTTCATTTCCTTGATACAAAGTTGCGGAATGAATCTGAAAAGATTCTGAAATTGTCAAGATAATTTATTTTTTTGCGTATCTTTGATACCATACTTTTTGAAGCTGACTTATATGCAAAAAATATTCACAGTCTTGACGTTTCTGGCAACAGTCTTTTTCTCTATTCCCATTTGCGCTCAGAAGGTGGGGCTGGTGCTGAGCGGCGGAGGAGCTAAAGGAATCACCCATATAGGCATTATCCGCGCGCTTGAGGAAAACAACATTCCCATTGACTATATTGCCGGAACTTCTATGGGAGCCATTGTCGGTTCGCTTTATGCCATGGGATATTCGCCCGACGACATGGAGAAGCTGCTCAAATCAGACGATTTCAAGCGATGGTATACCGGCGGCATCGAGGAAAAATACATCTATTATTTCAAGAAGAATCCCCCTACTCCGGAATTCATAAACATTCGGGTATCGCTAAAAAATCCTTTGCACAAGGTGAAGACCCAGTTTTTGCCTTCGAGCGTGGTGGACCCGATGCAGATGAACCTGGCTTTCCTTGAACTGTTCGGAGAAGCGACCGCCGGGTGCAGCGGAGATTTCAACAAGCTGTTCGTCCCTTTCCGCTGTGTGGCATCGGATGTGTACAACAAGTGCCCCATCATCTTCGACAAGGGCGATCTGGGTGACGCCGTGCGCGCCTCCATGAGCTTTCCCGCCATGTTCAAGCCTATTGAAATAGACTCCGTGCTTGCCTACGACGGCGGAATATACAATAATTTCCCCGTAAACGTGATGGTTGACTCTTTTCATCCCGACATTATCATAGGCAGTGTAGTCAGTTCGAATCCGGGAAAGCCGAAAGAAGGGGATCTGATCGGCCAGCTGGAAAGCATGATCATGCAGAAAACCGACTATACGCTGCCCGATTCGCTGGGCATTCTCTTGACGTTCAAATATACCGACGTGAACCTGATGGATTTTGACCGTTACAACGAACTGCATGACGCAGGCTACAAGCGCACCATCCAGATGATGGACTCGATAAAGCAACGCATCTCCAGGCGCACAGATTCGCGGATGATAGAAAGAAAGCGCATCGAGTTCAAAAGAAGACTGCCTGAGTTCCGCTTCAGAAACATCACAATCCGGGGAGTAAACGAACACCAGAAGCGCTACATCAGAAAAGAATTTCATGCAGACGAGGACGGAACCTTTCCGCTGGAAGAACTGCGGAGGGGATACTTCCGCCTCATGTCAGACAATCTGATCTCAGAAATACTTCCCCATGCAACATACAATCCGTATGACAAGGCATACACGCTTGTACTGGATGTGAAGATGGAAGACGAGCTGTCGCTCCGCGTAGGAGGCAATGTAGGGTCTAACGGAGCCAACCAGATGTACATAGGAGCCACTTACTATAACCTGAACAACTATTCGAAAGAGGTTTCCGTCGACGGCCAGCTTGGACAGATATACAACAACTTTCAGGTGTCAGGAAGACTTGACCTGCCTACCAAGATACCGACATCCTGCCGGCTCGTCGCCTCGCTGTCGAAGTTCAATTACCTGAAACAGGAAAAACTGCTGAACAAAGGAAACGCTCCTATTTTCAACAAACAGGAAGAGAGGTTTGTCAAATTGTTCATGTCGCTCCCTTTCTTGAGCAGCCTGAAGGCAGAGTTCGGCATCGGAGCAGCCAAACTTGAGGACATGTATTTCCAGACCAATGTCATCGACTTTAATACGGCGAAACGCGACAGAAGCCAGTATGCTATATTCGGAGGCTCGGTGGCCATTGACGGCAACACGCTTAACAGCCGCCAGTTCGCCACATCCGGACGGCGCGAACGCCTGTCGGCCCACATCTATACCGGAACGGAGTATTTCTATCCCGGCGTGGCATCGGCTGATTACGAGAACGGTTACAAGTATATCCAGTCGTGGCTGCAACTGTCATATGAAATGGAGAAATATTTCAATCTCCGCCATAATTTTGTGCTGGGAAGCTATCTGAACATCTATTATTCATCGCGGAACTTCAGCCAGAACTATCGTGCGACAATGATGCAGGCAGGAGAATTTACGCCAACGGCTCATAGCAAGACGGCCTACAACGAAGCTTTCCGGGCCAATCAGTACGTAGGATTCGGGGTGATCCCCATTTATCAGTTCAACAATGTGTTCCATGCCAGGCTGGGAATTTATGGCTTTGCTCCGGTTTTTCCCATAAAAGAAGACATAAACCACAAGGCCTATCTGGGAAAACTGTTCTCCAGGTTCGAATATATGGGCGAACTGGATCTGGTGGTGCGCCTGCCCTTCGGATCGATCAGCGCATACCTAAACCACTACAGCTCACCCAATAACAACTGGAACGTGGGGCTGACATTGGGCTGGCAGATATTTGGAAGCAGGTTTATGGACTAAAAAGTTTAGAAAAAAGTTGCCCGAAAATTTGCATATATCCAACAAACTCCCTACCTTTGCACCCGTCAAACAAAAAGAGATTGGTCGCGTAGCTCAACTGAATAGAGCATCTGACTACGGATCAGAAGGTTACAGGTTTGAATCCTGTCGCGATCACCTCAGAGATTTGGCCATATTTGCTGGCCGCGTAGCTCAACTGAATAGAGCATCTGACTACGGATCAGAAGGTTACAGGTTTGAATCCTGTCGCGGTCACAAAAGGAAAAAACATCAAGTGTCGGTCGCGTAGCTCAACTGAATAGAGCATCTGACTACGGATCAGAAGGTTACAGGTTTGAATCCTGTCGCGATCACAAAGAGAGGATATTTTCATCAGCGGAAATGTCCTCTCTTGTTTTTATCTCTCCCTTTCTCGAACAGCCAGACACAAAAAAAAGCACAGGAAACGGCATCTTTCGCAATCCGCCGTTTCCTGTGCCTAATATCTCAAACCGATCAGCACTTGATCTTCAGTTCGTCCAGAATCCGCCGCATCTGTTCGTAAGTGGTAATGCGGGTAGGAACCAGCGGCAGGCGCAGACGGTTCTTTATCATTCCCATCATGCTCAGCATCGCCTTCACTCCCGCCGGATTACCGTCTACAAACAGGAGCTTGAACAGTTCCGTAAACTTGTGGTGTATGGTCAGCGCGTTCTGATAGTCGCCGGCAAGAGCCAGGCGGGTCATGCGGCTGAATTCGCGCGGGAACGCATTTCCTATAACCGAAATCACACCTACCGCTCCCAGCGTTATCAGCGGGAACGTTATGCCGTCATCTCCCGAAATCACGTCAAAGTTCTCGGGCTTGTGCTTGATGATGTCGTCCATCTGCGTGATGTTTCCCGAGGCTTCCTTGATAGCGACGATATTGTCGAAATCGCGCGCCAGGCGCAGCGTGGTTTCTGCCGTCATGTTCACCCCCGTACGTCCGGGAACGTTGTAAAGCACTATCGGAAGCTTGGTGGAGTTGGCTATCGCCTTATAATGCTGGTAAATGCCCTCCTGCGACGGTTTGTTGTAATAGGGAACCACCACCAGAACAGCGTCCACACCGGTCATATCATCGTTCTGCAACGTGTCGATAACAGTCTGTGTGCTGTTTGCGCCTACTCCCAGCAAAATGGGGACACGCCCGTTTACACGTTCAACAACCAGCTGCTTGATTTTCTTCTTTTCTTCTGCCGACAGTGTAGGCGTTTCTGCCGTTGTCCCCAGCACACAAAGAAAGTCAACTCCGTTCTGTATCTGATATTCCACCAGACGCATCAGCGACTGGTAGTCGACACTGCCGTCATCATTGAAGGGAGTGATGAGTGCCACCCCCATTCCTTTTAGTCTTCTGCGTATCATAAATGAGTTCTAAACACTTTAATAGATGTACAAAAGTACGAATATTTTCTTTTTACCCTGCATTTTTAATCGTTTTTTTACGCTTTGCATGTATTATGTAAAAATATGTATCCTATTCTTCCACAAGAGCAAGAAAGTCGTCTTCGTTCATCACAGGTATGCCCAGGCTTTTCGCCTTTTCCAGTTTGCTGGGGCCCATGTTTTCTCCGGCAAGGATGAAGCTGGTCTTCTTGGAGATGCTTCCCACGTTCTTTCCTCCGTGTCTTTCGATCATGGCCTTGTATTCGTCGCGCGAATGATGGGCGAACACCCCGCTGATGACGACTGACTTGCCTTGAAGCCTGTCGGTGCGGCCGCCCACGTCTTCCGCCGCAGCTTCCATCTGAAGCCCTGCTTCGCGCAGGCGGTTCACGAGGATGCGGTTCTTTTCGTCGCTGAAGAAACGGATGATGCTCTGCGCAATCTTCTCGCCGATTTCGTCCACCTGGATCAGGTCGTCCAGCGTGGCCGCTTCAAGCCGGTCGATCGAGGGGAAAGCCCTGGCCACTTTCTTTGCCACGGTTTCGCCTACAAAACGGATGCCGAGGGCAAACAGCACACGCTCGTAAGGCACCTGCTTCGATTTCTCCACTCCCTTGATGATGTTTTCGGCCGATTTTTCGCCCATCCTGTCCAGGCGGCAGATGTCGGCGGCCTGCAAGGTATAAAGATCGGCCGCGTCGCGGATCATGCCTTCCTGATAAAACTGGTCAACTGTTTCGGGGCCGAGCCCTTCAATGTTCATGGCGCGGCGGCTGATGAAATGTTCGATCCGCCCTTTGATCTGCGGCGGACAGGTAGATTCGTTCGTGCAGTAGTGGGCCGCCTCGTCCTCATAGCGCACCAGCTTGCAGCCGCATTCCGGGCAATGCGTGATGAAGGTCACCTTTTCGCTGTTCTGCGGGCGCGAAGCCAGATCCACGCCTGTTATCTTCGGGATAATCTCGCCCCCCTTTTCCACATAAACCATATCGCCGATGTGAAGGTCGAGCGATGCGATGATGTCGGCATTATGGAGCGAAGCGCGCTTCACCACCGTTCCTGCAAGCTGTACGGGAGCAAGGTTTGCCACAGGGGTCACCGCTCCGGTGCGCCCCACCTGATAAGTCACCTTCTCCAGTCTGGTCAGCGCACGTTCGGCCTGAAACTTGTAGGCTATCGCCCAGCGGGGAGATTTGGCCGTGTAGCCCAGGCTGCGCTGCTGGCGGAGCGAGTTGACCTTCAGCACGATTCCGTCGGTTGCCACGGGCAGATTTTTCCTCTCCGTGTCCCAGTAGCTGATGAAGTCAAAAATCTCCTGCAACGTATGCACCTTGCGCATGGCGTTCGAGATTTTGAATCCCCATCGGGCCGCTTCCTGCAAGTTTTCGTAATGCCCGTCGTGAGGCAGGTCTTCCCCGAGCAAGTAATAGAGATACGCATCCAGCTTGCGTGATGCCACTACAGCCGAGTTCTGCAGCTTGAGCGTTCCCGACGCAGCGTTGCGGGGGTTGGCAAAAAGCGGCTCCTCGCGAAGCTCCCTCTCGCGGTTCAGGTCCTCAAACACCTTCCACGGCATCAGTATTTCGCCGCGTATCTCAAAACTTTTCGGGTATCCGCTTCCCTGAAGCACCAGGGGAATGCTGCGGATGGTCTTCACGTTGTCTGTCACGTCGTCGCCCCTCACGCCGTCGCCGCGTGTCACTCCCTGCACCAGCTTTCCGTCTTCGTATGTCAGCGAGATGGACGTCCCGTCGAACTTCAGTTCGCAGCAGATTTCAAAGTCTTCGTTGAGCGACTTCTTTACCCTTTCATAAAATTCGGTCACTTCCGCCTCCGAGTAGGTGTTTCCCAGCGAAAGCATGGGGTATTTGTGCTCTACCTGCCTGAAGTCTTTGTTCAGGTCGCTGCCCACACGCACGCTCGGCGAATTTTCGTCGTAATGCTCCGGATGCTTCGCCTCCAGATCCTGCAGCTCGCGCATCAGGCGGTCGAACTCCTGGTCTGAAATGGTCGGAGCGTTGAGAATGTAGTAGTTATGGTTGTGCGCATGGAGTTCCTTGCGCAGTTGGTCGATTCTTTCTATTTCTGTCATGACATTAAAGGATGATGATTTCCGCAAATGTAACAAAAATATTCGTACTTTTGCAAAAAAGAAACGTACTACACATGAGGATAGACATCATTACTGTATTGCCCGAGATGATAGAGGGCTTCTTCAACTGCTCCATCATGAGCCGGGCGCAAAAGAAAGGAATTGCCGAATTTCATATACATAACCTCCGCGACTACGCTTACGACCGCTACCGGAAAGTGGACGACTATCCCTTTGGGGGATGTGCCGGCATGGTGATGAAAATCGAGCCGATTGACCGGTGCATAAGTGCTCTGAAGGCCGAACGCGAGTACGACGAGGTGATATTCACTTCGCCCGACGGCGAGAAATTTGACCAGAAGACGGCCAACACGCTTTCTATGGCACAGAATCTCATCATTCTTTGCGGCCACTTCAAGGGAATAGACTACCGTATCCGCGAACATTTCATCACGAAGGAAATCAGCATCGGCGACTACGTGCTGACGGGCGGAGAGCTTGCGGCTGCCGTGATTGCCGATGCGGTGGTGCGCATCATCCCGGGAGTCATCTCCGACGAACAGTCGGCCTTGTCCGACTCTTTCCAGGACAATCTGCTCGCACCGCCCGTATACACCCGCCCTGCCGAATACAACGGCTGGAAGGTGCCCGACATTCTGCTGTCGGGACACGAAGCGAAAATCCGCGAATGGGAGTTCCAGCAATCACTGGAGCGGACAAAGCGTCTGCGGCCGGATTTGCTGAAGTAAAAAAATAAGCCGTCAAGTGGATTAAAGTTATTCGTCATGCAAGATAAAATAAGCCGTTAAGTGAATTAAAATAAGCCGTCATCTTTTTGCCGGAAAATGCGGTGCGCCGTTTGTGGTGGCGCACCGCACTTTTTTATATATGCCCGTCGTCAAGAGTCCCCGCGGCAGACTTCCTCCTCTTTCATCAGCCACCGGATGCTTTTGTACATCAACGGTCCGGATAACAGTCTTATTATTAGCGATATAGCGAAACGGAATGTACACGCGCCATGTCTTGCAGAATCCTTTACAAGGATTATATTTGCCGCGACAAACATAAAATATGACTGTATGAATCATTTTATAAACATTATTTTCCCTCCCTTGTACTTTCAGGTTTGTTCTTCTCGGCTTCTTGCACAGATGACAATGATGAGATGCGGATCTCAGACAGTATCCGTTTCACACCGGACGTCCAGAATGCCTGGCTTTCAGCCGGAACAAGAGGTACGACAGAAGACGCCCGTCCGTCAGTCTCTTCTCTGGAGGCTGACGGTATGAATCTCCTTTACCTGCACACCCTCTATGCCGACAGCATAGAGCCGCTGTTTGCGGATAATGCCGGCCCGTCCACCCGTGCCGCTCCGGCAAGCGCCGGCGACATGTACGGAACGTTCGGTGTGTCGGCCTATTCATATACGGGTGACTGGAACGGCACGGAACTTCCGAATTACATGTATGACATTTCGGTCGGCAGAATCGGCAGCTCGTGGGTGCCGTCATCCGGCGGTTACTGGCCCGGAAGTGCCTACAGGATGAAATTCTTCGCCTACGCCCCGAAGGACAATGAGGCTTACCGCCTTTCCGGACGGGAAGCGTCCGGAGCTCCGACCATCTCCTGTACGGTTCCTGATGATGTGGCAGACCAGCAGGATCTGCTTGTGGCGGCATCCGGCGAACTCCCGGGCAACTCCAACACCCCGGTTAGCCTTACCTTTCACCACGCGCTGACAGCCGTGAAATTTGTGTGCGGCAGTGACATGAAGGCGGGCACCGTAAAGCGCGTGACGCTGAAAAGTGTGAACTCCGCCGGCACCTACAATTTCGAAACGCACGCATGGAGCAGTATCGGAACGGTGAAGGACTTCTCCCAAACGCTGGACAAGGCTTCCGAGGGAACGGCAGGCGAAGCCGTCACCACGGATGCGCAGACCTTCATGATGATTCCGCAGACACTTCCCGGCGGTGCGGTGATCGAGGTGGTTTTCAACGACGGAGCGGAACATATCCTGACCGGAAGCATCGGAAAACAAGTATGGCAGATGGGAAAGACCGTAACTTATAAGATATCCACCACTTCCATCAACTGGGAATACGTGCTCACCGTCGACGGACCTGCCGATTTCACCTATGCCGGAGGAACAAAGGCCTACAGTGTGACCAGTTACCGGCAAAACGGCCGGGGCGAGAAAGAACCCGTAAAATGGAAGGCGCAGTTCTCTGCCGACGGCGGAAAGACATGGAGCGACACCAGACCCGACTAGCTTACCGGGTTCACGTCAAGCGGTGCGGGCGGCACGACTGCGGCATCTCTCAACGCTACGGTTGCCGCACAGACAGGCACAACGGACAGTCCGCATACAAAGACATTAAGGGAGCTGAGGACCGGACTGGGAACGGAAAAAGTGCCTTACAACCTGGCAAACGGCAAGGGCGGTCCCGCAGTTGAGAATACCGCCAACTGCTACGTGATCGGCGCTCCGGGATATTACTCCTTCCCGCTGGTGTATGGCAACGCGATCAAGGACGGAGCAGTCAACAGTTCTGCGTATACCTCTGCCGCAGCGTCAAGTTCCAGCATCCTGAATCCGTTCGTCAACCATGCGGGAGCTGGCATCAAAGCTCCCTATCTCACGGATAACGGCTGTACGCCCGCCTATGCGGAGCTGGTCTGGCAAGATGCTTCTTCATTAGTCAGCGAAATCAGGTACAACACAGGAAGCAACGGCGGGAATATCTCTTTCAAGGTAGACAAGCATACCATACAGCAAGGCAACGCGGTGATTGCCGCCAAGGACGCTTCGGGCACCGTTCTCTGGTCATGGCACATCTGGGTGACGGACGAGGATGTGGACAATGCCATTGAGGTGACCAATCACCAGAATGTGAGATACAGGTTTATGCCCGTCCCTCTCGGATGGTGTGATGGAGAAACCGTCACCTACGGCGCGCGCGGCTGCAAGGTACGCTTTACTGCCGGTGAGCAGACAGCCGATATTGCCGTTTCCCAAAACAGCTCAACTGTCACTACCGGAGGCAATCATCCTTATTACCAATGGGGACGCAAGGACCCTTTCCGTCCGTCCAACGGCGGGAACGGCAACAAAACATGGTATGATGCAAACGGCACCGCTTCTGCCGCTCATATGAAAGTGGAGGCATTCCCGTATGGTACGGAATGTATCAGAAACTATATACTCAAGCCCGATGTGATGCAAAAGAATCTGTCGGGTGACAACACCTGCCGCAACCTGTGGAACGCCGACAACAATACGTATTCTGCCAACGACAACCAGGTCGTCAAAACCATTTACGATCCTTGTCCTGTCGGTTTCAAGCTTCCTGCCAACAATGCATTTACGGGATTTACAACAACGGGAGGAAATACCTCTAACACTTCTCCAGCCAACGGAACTTGGGACAGCGCCCGCAAAGGCTGGAACTTCTACGCCCGGGCAAACAGGACCGGACAGCAGATTTTCTTTCCGGCATCAGGGTCCCGCAACTATTCCGACGGCAGTTTGAGTCTTGTCGGAAGTCACGGCTTATATTGGCTGGCCGGACCGAACAACGAACGCAGCGGGTGGCGCTTGAACTTCTTCTCGTCGTATGTGAATCCCTTGGGCAACTACTACCGCTCGGCCGGGTATGGCGTGTTTCCTGCCCAAGAGTAAAAAAGAATGGTCCGGAGGATTACAAGAAGGTATAAAAAGAGGCTCTTTCAAAATGAAAATCAGCATTCATCTTTGAAAGAGCCTCTTTTATCTTAAAACAGAAATTGCGTTGTCAATGTCCGGTATTATACCTCCAAAGCTCCGACAATGTCCTCTACGGAAGCGTAGCCGTGACGCTCAAGGTAATCGTTTATTCCGGCTACAACCTTGACCGTTACGGCCGGATCAATGAAATTGGCTGTCCCGATCTGGACGGCCGACGCTCCCGCCAGCAGGAACTCCACGGCATCGCGCCAGTTCATGATGCCGCCGAGCCCGATCACCGGAATCTTCACGGCTTTGGCCACCTGCCATACCATGCGCAGTGCGATAGGCTTTACGGCGGCACCGCTCATGCCCCCGGTAACAGTCGACAGAACCGGCTTGCGCTTTTCTGCATCAATCGCCATTCCCAGCAGGGTGTTGATGAGCGAAACGCTGTCGGCTCCGGCGCCTTCAACGGCGCGTGCTATCTCTGCAATGTCCGTCACATTCGGAGAGAGTTTTACGATCAGCGTCTTCTTGTAGACCTTGCGGACAGCGCTCACCACCTCTGCCGCTCCGTGTGCCGAAACGCCGAATGCCATTCCTCCCTGCTTCACGTTCGGGCAGGAAATGTTCAGCTCGATTGCCGGAATATGCTCCAGTTCGTTGATGATGGATGCCGTTTCAGCGTAATCCTCCACCTGCGACCCCGAAACATTCACAATCATGTTGGTCTTGATGTCCTTGATCTGGGGATAGATGTGATCTGCAAAATAGTGCACGCCCTTGTTCTGAAGCCCCACCGCATTCAGCATCCCCATGGGAGTTTCTGCCATGCGCGGATACGGGTTTCCCTCCCTCGGCAGAAGTGTGGTTCCCTTGACGATGATTCCGCCTATATCTTCCAGATTGACGAAATCCTGAAACTCCAGTCCATAACCGAATGTACCCGATGCCGTCATCACCGGATTCTTCATTTCCAGTTGTCCTATCTTTACTTTTAAATCTGCCATAACAATTTCTTTATATTAAATACCGGACCTTCTTTGCATACACACACATGCCCCTCATCGGTCTTTTCAACGCAGCACAGGCAAGCTCCCACGCCGCAGGCCATCGTGTTCTCCAGCGACACTTCGCATTCGATGCCGTTTGCTTTGGCGTATCTGGCCACCGCTACCATCATAGGCTTCGGGCCGCAGGTGTATATCATGTCAAACTTCTCCCGCTGCAGGATGCTGTGCATCGTAACGTATCCTTTCTCTCCAGCGCTTCCGTCTTCTGTGGTGGTGAACACTTCTCCATAGGCGGCAAACTGCTCAAGCTGAAGCAGGTCGTTTTTAGAGCGCGCTCCCAACAGAAATACAGGCTTGAATCCCTTTTCAGCAAGAACTTTCCCGAAATAAAGCATCGGGGCAGTGCCTACACCTCCGCCCACAAGAAGCACTTTCTTCGTGCAGTCGGAAAGCACGCTGAATCCGTTCCCCAGCGGAAGCACCGCGTTCACTGTGTCGCCTTTCTTCACTGTAGCCAGCTTGCGGGTTCCGTCGCCCACGAGCTGTACAAGAAACCAGACTTCATTCTTTTCCCTGTCCACAAAATTGATAGAGATGGGCCGCCGCAGAAAAGTCGTGCTGGAGCCGTCGATGCGTATCTCGGCAAACTGTCCGGGCAGCATTTCAGGCAAAGGCGCGTCTTGAGTCAGCTTGATCAATACATAATTGGCATGCAAGCTGAGATTTTCCGTAACCGTAAGGTCTAAAACATATTTTTTCATACAAGTCAGATAAATTCAGTTCTGGAATGCAAAGATAAGCATTTGCAGCCAATTACAGAAGAACTTCGGGCTTGTCTGACGGGTCATTTTTCAGGCCGGAACACTTCGAATGTGCCGTTGTCGAAAAAAATTCTTATTTCAGAGATTTTCGGCTGCGGCTTTTCGATGTACTTAATCTTCTCAATTACAGTTTCTTTAGGTGGAAAAACATGATTGTCTGAGGCGTTTTCCCTGGAAAAATCAGCACCGCCCGAAGGGTTGCGCGCGATTTCCGCATTCTCGGCCGTTCTGTTGCCTGATGCAAACAGATCCGGAACCGGATTTTCCTCTTCTTTCATCTGTCCCTCGCCATAAAGCAGCCAATTGAGATTCACATAAGGACACGCCTTGTGTATACGCATTACGACCTCCAGGCTCGGATTGTTTCTCCCGCTGAAAATGTGCGAAAGCGAAGACGTAGAAATGCCCAGCTTTTCTGCAAATTCAGCATTGGTCAATCCTTCATTTTGCATGATTTTATAGATTCTGTCCTTCATTTACATTTGGAATTTGAGCGTTAACGCAGTTACAAAAGTAAGAATTTAGTTTTATAAATGCAAACCCTTGTTTGTTTATATTTGTATAATACAGATGTATACGTATCAATACATCTGTATTATTTACATGTGTAAATACATCTGTGAAGGCATATTGAATAAGTTTCAGTTTTTAGCATAACAACATGGTTATTAGATAATTATTTATGTAAAACCAATACATTTCCGCTTCAGTTTACCGATGTATACGCCTGTTGTACCTCAATCTTTAAACTACACTTGAGATAAAGGAAGTAAATGGCTGGTTTATAATACTATATCATCATATTCACTCGTTGTATCTTTATGCGTTTTACAAATGCAATCAATTGGTTTACAGTAATATATAGAAGCAAATTTCCATCTTTACATTTGACAAACATACACAATCCCCTACCCTTTTATTACAAATGGAATAAAAAATTATTAGATACATATGTAAAGCATATTTTTTAGAAGCATTCTGATTACATATGTAAATTATGTTTATTATTAGAAAGTGTCCTATTTTTTATTTGTCAGAGCTGCCTTTGTACTTCCAGATATGGTGGCGTAGAAATGGAAACAGCAATACGCATCTCCCTGTGTTGGCAATCCGGCAAATGCGTACTGCTGTTCTTTAGATTCCGGTTTAGTGCAAAATGAAGAAGACCAGGTCCCGGAGCAGATCTTCATCGGATATCGAAGGATTCCCCACACCCTTCGATTTGGCATCACAGTTGCGTATGGCACTGATAATCTGCAGCACCTTGTTTCCCGAAAACTTCTGCATGGCAGCCATATAATCCTTTGCTTGCCAGGGAGAGCGGAGTCCGAGAAACGCTGCGATTCCCTGTTCGTTTCTCTGAGGCGCATAATACGCGAGCATCAGATTTGAAAAGAAATTAAAGAGTACGGCGAGCGTCATCTGCAGCGGGTTGTTTTTGGGATTTTCCCCGAAATACTTGATTATCTGGTTTGCCTTAAGCACATCTTTCGCAATGAGAGCGCTTCTCAGTTCGAAGTTGTTGTAATCCTTGCTGATTCCTATGTTCCGTTCAATCTGTTCCGGAGTAATCCGCCGCTGTCCCGATGGGAGCGTAATGACAAGCTTTTCCAGTTCTCCCGCCATCCTGTTAAGGTCGGCCCCTATGAACTCCGCCATCATCTCGGAAGCCTTAGGCTCGATTTCGATCTTCTTGCGCTTCAGATACGAAGAGATGAATCCGGGGAGCTGGCTGTCCTTGAGTTTTTTCGATTCAAAAAGCACGCCGTGCTTCTCAATCTCGGCTACAATCTTCTTTCTCCTGTCCAGCGAACCGTGCTTGTAGCAGAACACGAGAATCGTGGAAAGCAGAGGCTTTTGCAGATAATAAGTCAGGTCGTCCAGATTTCTCAACCCCTGCGCTTCCTTGACCACTACGACCTGGTGTTCCGACATCATCGGATAGCGCCTCGCCGCATTGATTATCGCAGCCATATCCGTATCCGTTCCGAACAGGACGGTCTGGTTGAACTCCTTTTCAGTTTCCGTCAGAACGGTATCCAGGATATAGTCGCTGATGCGGTCGATATAATAGTCTTCTTCACCCATCAGAAAATATACGGGAGCGTAGACACGGTTCTTGAGGTTGCGCACGATTTCTTCGTAAGTAGTTTCTTTCATTCTTACCAGTCAAATTTCAGGTGTTTTACGGTTTTCTTTTCTTCAATGATCATGCGGAGGGCGGAGATTCCGATTTCCACATGTTCAGTGACAAAGTTTCTTGTCACGAGCGAATCGCTCTCCTCAGTCTTGATTCCTTCAGGAATCATCGGCTGGTCGGATACGAGCAGCAATGCCCCCGTCGGTATGTGGTTTGCGAATCCGCATGTGAAAAGCGTGGCGGTTTCCATATCTACCGCCATCGCCCGAGTCTTGAGCAGGTAGTTCTTGAATGCTTCATCATGTTCCCATATTCTTCTGTTGGTGGTATACACCGTCCCGGTCCAGTAGTCGCGGGCATGGTCACGGATGGCAGACGACACGGCACGCTGAAGCATGAACGCAGGCAATGCCGGAACTTCGGGAGGATAATAGTCGTTTGAAGTGCCTTCTCCCCGTATGGCAGCGATGGGAAGGATGAAATCGCCAATTCTGTTCTTTTTTGATATGCCCCCGCATTTGCCGAGAAAAAGACAGGCTTTCGGATGGACGGCGCTCAGCAGATCCATGATGATGGCAGCGTTGGGACTGCCCATTCCGAAATTGATGATTGTAATATCCTCGGCATGAGCCGAAGTCATGTTGGCGTCATGTCCCAGTACGGGAACTCCGAAATGAGCGGCAAACAGCTCGACGTATTTGTTGAAGTTTGTCAACAGAATGTACTCTCCGAAATCCTCCAGTCTTCGTTTTGTGTAGCGCGGCAGCCAGTTTGCCACTATTTCTTCCTTGGTTTTCATATTCTTTTCGTATTTTTGCGACAGAAAAATTGTCTTTAAACGCAAAAATACGAAATGTTGGCATTAAACTTACCTGCTTATCCCCATAAAATTATCGCAAAGGAAGGGAAAAACTACATTTTTGACCCGCTGAGAAAAAAGTATGTGGCACTGACACCCGAAGAGTGGGTCCGCCAACATTTCGTGAACTATCTTGTCCGCTACAAGAATTTTCCTGCCGGACTTCTGGCCAACGAGATACAGATAACGCTGAACGGTACTAAAAAGAGGTGCGACACGGTGCTGTACAGCCGCGGCCTTATTCCCCGGATGATTGTAGAATACAAAGCTCCCGATGTGGAAATCACCCAGAACGTATTCGACCAGATTACCCGCTACAATATGGTTTTGAAGGTAGATTACCTGATTGTGACCAACGGAATCAGCCACTACTGCTGCCGGATCGACTACCAGACCCGGAGCTACCGCTTTCTGGCCGACATTCCCTCATATGCAGACCTGGCGCAGGAATGAAGAGAGGCTGTTTCAAAATGAAAACGGATTCTCATATTGAAACAGCCTCCCGCACAAAATTATTTATCTGCTGATTTTTGTATCCAGATGCTTTTCTGCTTCAACCCCTGCAAGTTCCGGGTCGATCATGATTCGGCCGCAGTATTCGCATACGATGATTTTCTTTCTCATGCGGATATCCAACTGTTTCTGAGGAGGAATCTTGTTGAAGCATCCGCCGCAAGCGTCACGCTGCACGTAAGTGATGGCCAGACCGTTGTGCGAGTTCTTGCGGATACGCTTGAAGGCCTGAAGCAGGCGCGGCTCGATGGTCGCTTCGACCGTCTTGGCCTTTTCGCGCAGTTTTTCTTCTTCCTGCTTGGTTTCAGAGATGATGTCATCAAGCTCCGTCTTCTTCACCTCAAGGTCTTTTCCTCTCTCTTCGAGCGCTTCGTTGCTCTTGGCGATTTCGTCTTCTTTCGCGCTGACGGCAGCCGTATATTCCTTGATGCGCTTTTCGCAAAGTTCCACTTCGAGCGTCTGGAATTCGATTTCCTTGCTCAGCACGTCAAACTCACGGTTGTTGCGCACATTTTCCTGCTGCCCCTTATATTTCTCGATCGACGCTTTTGCCGCTTCGATTTCAATCTTCTTGTTGGCGATGTTCGTTTTCAGTTCTTCAATCTCGCCTTTGATTTTGTCGATGCGTGTGGTAAGACCTGTCACTTCATCTTCCAGGTCCTGCACTTCGAGCGGCAGTTCGCCTCTCAGCGTCTTAATTTTGTCGATTTCAGACAACAAGGTCTGCAACAGGTAGAGAGCCTTCAGTTTTTCTTCCACGCTCAGTTCGCTGGGATCTTTCTTAACTTCTTTAGCCATAGTCTTTTATAGATATTTGACGGGATTTGTATTGACACGCGTCATAGTGACTTCAAGTGTCGGGAACATCTCCCTTATGATTGAATATAAGATTTCTTTCGTATATTGTTCACTCTCGTAATGCCCTATTTCCGCAATCAGAATATCGTTCTCATAGCTGAAATAGTCGTGATACTTCACCTCGCCGGTAATGAAGACATCGGCATGCGCCTGCACCGCCTTCGGAAGCAGAAACGCCCCCGCTCCGCCGCACAGAGCCACCTTGCTGATGAGGCGTCCGCTCATGCGGGAGTGCTTCACGCATCCCGCCTCAAATATCTCCTTTATCCGTTTCAGGAACTCGCCTTCCGTTTCCGGTTCTTCCAGCTCGCCCACCAGCCCTGCGCCTACCTGGCTCCAGCTGTTCTGCAAGGGATAAAGGTCGTAAGCCGGCTCCTCGTAAGGATGCACCTCCGCCAGCGTTTTCAGAACCTTCTTCTCCATGAATGCCGGTAAAACGGTTTCGATGCGCACTTCAGGCTCCGTGTGAAGCTCTCCGATCTTTCCGCAATACGGATGGCAGCCCTTATTCGCACGGAACGTACCCTTGCCTTCCACGCTGTAGCTGCATGAGTCATAGTTTCCTATGCATCCGCATCCCGCCTCGAACAGTGCCTGGCGCACCGTTTCCGCCTGAGCTTCCGGCACAAACGTAACCAGCTTGAGCAGCATATTCCCTTTCGGCTCCAGCACCTTCAGGTTGGTCAGTCCGATTTTCTCGGCCATCTTGCAGTTCACCCCCTGCGGAGCGTTGTCCAGATTGGTGTGCATGGAAAAGATGACGATGTCATTCTTTATCGCCTTCATGATGCACCGTTCCACATAATCGCGTCCGGCAATGGACTTGTATCCTTTAAATATGAGCGGATGATGGGAAACGATGAGGTTGCATCCCAAAGCGATGGCTTCGTCCACCACGGCTTCAGTAACGTCCAGACACAACAAAGCCCCTGCAGCTTCCGCATCTGTCAGTCCGATCTGCAGTCCGGCATTGTCAAATCCGTCCTGCAATGGCAGAGGCGCGAATGTTTCAAGGGCACTTATAACTTCCTTAATTTTCATATCACGCGAAAATTTTCATGCAAAGGTAAGAACTTTTGGCGATTTATTCAATTTTTTTATTCCTTTTGTTTAATTTTGCTTGTCATCGCAAGACAGGACAAATCTTTCAAAACATATTTTATGAGAAAAAGTTATTGGCTGGCAGCAGGAATCCTCTGTTCGTTCCTGAATATGCCGTTTTCGCATGCCCAGAAAGGGTATGTGCCGACAGAAGAGAATCTTGAAGCAAGAAAAGAATTTGCGGAAAGCAAGTTCGGGATCTTTCTCCACTGGGGCATTTACAGCATGTTTGCCCAGGGAGAATGGTATCTGAACACCGGAGGGCTTAACCGCGACGAATACGCCAAGGCCGCATCGGGCTTCTATCCCGCCAATTTCGATGCGGACGCATGGGTGAAGGCGTTCAAGGATGCCGGAGCAAAATACATCTGCTTCACCACCCGGCACCATGACGGATTTTCGATGTTTGACACGAAATACTCCGATTATGACATTGTGGATGCCACTCCATACGGAAAGGATATCGTCCGCGAACTTTCGGAAGCCTGCAAGCGTCACGGAATCCGCCTGCATTTCTATTATTCGCACATCGACTGGACAAGGGACGACTATCCTGCGGGACGCTCGGGAACAAGAACCGGGAAAGATCCGAAAAAGGCAGACTGGCCGTCGTATTTCGCATTCATGAACAACCAGCTGACCGAACTTATACAGAACTACGACCCGGATGCCATCTGGTTCGACGGCGTATGGGACAAGAACGCCTCGTTCGACTGGCAGCTCGGCGAGCAGTACGGCATGATACACAAGCTGAAGCCTTCGTGCCTGATAGGCAACAACCACCACAAGACACCTTTCCCCGGAGAAGACTTCCAGATGTTTGAGCGCGATCTTCCCGGACAGAACACCGCCGGATACTCCGAAGGCCAGGAGGTGAGCCAGCTTCCTCTGGAAACCTGCCAGACAATGAACGGATCATGGGGCTACAGCGTCAAGGACCAGAACTACAAGTCGACCGAATATCTGATCAGATACCTTGTACGCGCAGCCGGCAAAGGTGCCAACCTGCTGCTGAACATCGGTCCCCAGCCCGACGGAAGCATTCCGGCAGCAGCCCTGGAGCGTCTGAAAGGAATAGGCAGATGGCTGGAGCAGAACGGGGAAAGCGTCTACGGAACAACAGCCGGCGATGTGCCCGAACGCCCGTGGGGAGTGACGACACAGAAAGGCAACAAGCAGTATGTCCACATTCTCTCATTGTCTGACGCTTCCCTCTTTCTGCCGATAAGCCGGAAGATTGCCCGCGCAACGGTTTTCGGAACAGACAAGAAAGTGGATTTCAGGCAGTCGAAGGAAGGCGTCCTGCTGAACCTCGGCGAAGTGCCCGACAGTGTAGACTATATCGTTGAACTGACCATGAAATGATTCCGCCGGAACCGGCGGTGCGGAGGAGCGCGCCTCATGCTGTTTCTGCCTTGCGCTGCAACTCCGCACCGCTCCCGTTCCGCCATTCCGGGCCGGAAAGAAGCCCGTTTCCGTGCTGCGGCTACCTCTTCCGGCAGAGCCGGACTGATTCACACCCGTATCCCATATGCATGCTTTACCTCGTCCATCACAAACACGCTTTCCAGCGAAGCGAGGTGTTCGATCGTTCCCAGCACATTCAGCACGAATTTCTGATAATACTTCATGTCCGGAGCATGGATTTTGAGCAGGTAGTC
Organism: Bacteroides sp. ET225; assembly: GCF_024733745.1. Taxonomy (NCBI): domain Bacteria; kingdom Pseudomonadati; phylum Bacteroidota; class Bacteroidia; order Bacteroidales; family Bacteroidaceae; genus Bacteroides; species Bacteroides sp. ET225. The sequence goes on from NZ_JANRHN010000006.1 coordinate 70,214, forward strand.
AAAGCTGCCGGAAATGTTATAGCATTCCGTCACTTCCGGAATGTCACGGACAATGCGGCTGAACTCCTGCGCAATCTCACGGTTCAGACGGTCCATCTTGACGTGGCAGAACACCACAAAGCCGCGGTTAAGCTTTTCCGCATCAAGCACCGCTATGTATTTCTTTATGTATCCGCCAGCCTCCAGGCGTTTGAGCCGCTCGAACACCGGCGTGGACGAAAGGCTGACCCGGGCTGCAAGCTCCTTGATTGTCAGCCGGGCATTCTCCTGAAGCGTGCGGAGAATCTGCAAATCGGTTTTGTCTAACGTTTCCATATGATATAAAAGTTCAAGTTAATCCCTGCAAATGCTTGTCGGCAGATTCTGAACAAGAAACGACTTCCGGCGGAAAACGTTTCCAGAAAAAAATCCGCTTGTCTTTCCGGCAAATTTATCTCCAGACTGAAGATATATATCTTTAAACGGCAGCCATTCACGAAAGGACATTATTCTGCCGGGAAGGTGCATCCGCACCGTTCGCCATATATTTATTCTAAAAGTAAAGGCAAAAATAGCTATATTTTCCAAATTTACTACAGATATTGCATAAAATTCCTGCAATGTCTTTCTTTGCAGAGAATAAAACAAACAACATAAAAACAAATTGTATGAAAACAAGAAACCTGCATTTTGAAACGCTGCAACTGCATGCCGGGCAAGAACTGCCCGACCCCACAACGGGTGCCCGTGCCGTTCCTATCTATCAAACTACTTCGTATGTATTCCGCAACTCCCAACATGCGGCAGACCGTTTTGCCCTGCGCGATGCAGGCAATATCTACGGACGGCTGACCAATGACACCCAAGCTGCCCTGGAAACCCGCATGGCCGCACTCGAAGGAGGTGTAGCGGCACTGGCTGTGGCCTCGGGAGCGGCTGCTGTGACCTACGCGCTGCAGAACCTGCTCCGCCCGGGCGACCACATTGTAGCGGCAGACAACCTCTACGGCGGCTCGTACAACCTGATTGTGCATACGCTGGCTGCAACGGGCATCACTTGCAGCATTGTGAACGTAAACGATCTCAATGCCCTTGATGCCGCCATCCGCCCGGAAACGAAGGCTGTATTCGCCGAAACTTTCGGAAACCCCAACTCGGAAGTGACCGACATACAGGGCGTGGCTGCTGTAGCGCACCGCCATCATGTCCCGCTCATCATCGACAACACCTTCGGCACTCCTTTTCTGATCCGGCCCATCGAGCACGGAGCCGACATCGTGGTACACTCTGCGACAAAGTTCATCGGCGGACACGGCACAGCCTTGGGAGGAGTCATCGTGGACGGCGGCACATTTGACTGGGCGGCATATCCCGACAAGTTCCCCACGCTGGCCAAGCCCGAACCCTGCTACCACGGAGCGGTGTTTGCCGACGTGGCAGGCAAAGCCGCATTTGTCACGCGCATCCGTGCGGTCCTGCTGCGCGACACGGGAGCCGCGCTCTCGCCCTTTCACGCCTTCCTGCTGCTGCAGGGACTGGAAACCCTTTCGCTCCGTGTGGAACGGCATGTTGCCAACGCCTTGCAGGTGGCGGATTTCTTGCACCGTCATCCCAAGGTGAAGCAGGTCAATCATCCGTCGCTGCCCGGACATCCCTGCCACAGCCTTTACACCCGCTACTTCCCTAATGGCGGAGGCAGCATCTTCACCTTCGAAATCAAAGGAGGGCAAGCGGAAGCCTGGCGTTTCATCGACTCGCTGGAGATATTCTCGCTGCTGGCAAACGTGGCCGACGTGAAGAGCCTCGTCATCCATCCCGCCACCACCACACATTCGCAGCTTTCGCCCGAAGAGCTTGCCGAACAGCATATCACGCCCGCCACCGTCCGCCTGTCTGTCGGCACAGAACACATCGAAGACCTGCTTGCCGATCTGAGCCAGGCATTGGAGAAAGTGTGAACCATCTGTAAAACGGGTGCTAATATCTGTAATTTGTGTACAGCGAGTTCAATTCTTCCGCGCTATTTTTGCAATCAAACAAAAATCAAGCCGATATGTTACGTAAAATCAGATTGACGCTCGCTGTTCTGTTCTTTGCTGCCATCACGCTGCTGTTCCTTGACTTTACCGGAACGGTGCACGCATGGCTGGGATGGACGGCAAAACTACAATTCTTGCCGGCGGTATTGGCGCTGAATGCCGGAGCTGTTGTATTTCTTCTGCTGCTTACCCTTGTCTTCGGACGAGTGTACTGTTCTGTCATCTGTCCGCTGGGCGTGATGCAGGACGTAGCGGCATGGTTCGGAAAGAAGCAGAAAAAGAACCGCTACACTTTCTCTCCTGCCAGACAGTGGCTGCGCGGCGGTGTGCTGATTCTATTTATAGCTGCAATGCTGGCCGGAGCCGGTTCGCTGGCAGCACTGATCGCTCCCTACAGTTCGTACGGACGGATAGCGGGCAACCTCTTCGCTCCGCTTTACGGATGGTGCAACAACCTGCTGGCTTATTTTGCCGAACGTGCCGGCAGCTATGCCTTTTACGAAACGGAAGTATGGCTGAAGAGTGTGCCGACTTTCGTGATTGCGGCGCTTACCTTTATTATAATATGCACGCTGGCGTGGCGGAACGGACGGACATACTGCAACACAATCTGTCCGGTAGGAACCGTACTGGGATTCTTCGCCCGGTGGTCGTGGCTGAAGCCTGTGATTGACACCGACAAGTGTGTAAACTGCAAGCTGTGCGCCCGTAACTGCAAGGCTTCGTGCATCGACATCTCCCGCCACTGCATCGATTACAGCCGCTGCGTGGCCTGCATGGACTGCATCGGCAAATGCCACAAGGGAGCCATCAGTTTTTCTCCGGCTTCCTTCCGCAAGAAGAGCATCAGGAAAACGGAACCGGAAACTCCCCCCACAGACAAAGGCGAAGGGGCGTCCCGGCGCAGCTTCCTTACCGCAACCGCTCTGGTGACAGCAGCCGTTACCTTGAAGGCACAGGAAAAGAAGGTAGACGGCGGACTGGCAATCATCAAAGACAAACAGATTCCTCACCGCAATACGCCTGTCGTGCCGCCGGGTGCATGGAGCGCGCAGCATTTTGCCCGGCACTGCACCGCCTGCCAGCTGTGCGTGTCGGCATGTCCTAACCAAGTGCTTCGTCCCGCTGCCGACCTGATGCAGCCTGAAATGAGCTACGAACGCGGTTACTGCCGCCCGGAATGTACGCGATGCAGCGATGTCTGTCCGGCTGGAGCAATACGCCCGATCACACTTGCGGACAAGTCTGCCATGCAGATAGGCCATGCCGTATGGATAAAGAAAAACTGCGTGCCGCTCACCGACGGAGTAGAATGCGGAAACTGTGCCCGGCACTGTCCTGCCGGTGCCATTCAGATGGTGCCTTCGGATGCCGGCGACCCCGGTTCGCCAAAGATTCCGGTTGTGAACGAAGAGCGGTGCATCGGTTGCGGAGCCTGCGAGAATCTCTGTCCGGCACGCCCCTTTAGCGCAATCTATGTCGAAGGACATAAGGTGCACCGCACGATCTGAGCAGCCTGAATATCCGACAGAAACATGTCAAAAGAACATTTTCCCGCCAAATCATAAAAACACAGCAAACCCTATGAATGAAAAGAACAACATCTCCCGCCGCAGTTTCCTGAAGATGATGGGAACGGCAGGAGCGGCGGCCGGAATGGCGGCTTGCGGCAACAGCACGTCACAGACAGTCCGGACAGATATACCGGAAGGACAAATGACATACCGCACCAACCCTTCGACGGGCGACAAGGTATCCTTGCTCGGATTTGGAATGATGCGCCTGCCTTCGGTGGGCGGACGCAGCGCGAGAGAGGGCAATGAGGAAATAGATCAGGAAATGGTGAACGAACTGGTGGACTATGCCCTGGCGCACGGCGTGAACTATTTTGACACGTCGCCTGCCTATTGCCGGGGAAAATCGGAACATGCTACGGGCATCGCGCTGAGCCGCCATCCGCGCAATACTTATTTTATTGCAACCAAAATGTCGAATTTCGCTCCTGCCACATGGACGAAGGAAGGTTCCATCGCAATATACCGCAATTCGCTGAAGGAGCTTCAGACTGACTATATCGACTACCTGCTGCTGCACGGTGTCGGAATGGGCAGCGGAATGGAAGAGTATGAACACCGCTTTATTGACAACGGCATGCTGGACTTCCTGCTCGCCGAACGCAAGGCCGGGCGCATCCGCAATCTGGGCTTTTCATACCACGGCGATGTGAAAGTGTTCGACCGCCTGCTGGCCGAGCACGACAAGTATCACTGGGATTTTGCGCAGATCCAAATGAACTATCTCGACTGGAAATATGCCAAGCAAATCAATCCGCGCAACACGGACGCCGAGTACCTGTATAATGAACTGGCAAAGCGCAACATCCCTGTCGTCATTATGGAACCGCTGCTGGGAGGCCGCCTGTCGAACGTGCCCGACCCCATTGTCGCCATGCTGAAACAGCGCGAGCCGGAGGCAAGCGTCGCTTCGTGGGCTTTCCGATTTGCCGGAAGCCATCCCGACGTGCTGACGGTGCTGAGCGGCATGACCCGCATGGAACATTTGCAGGACAATCTGCACACTTACTCTCCTCTGCATCCGTTGAGCGAAGAGGAATTCGCTTTCCTGCAACGGGCAGCAGACCGGATGATGCAGTTTGACACAATCCCCTGCAACGACTGCAAGTATTGCATGCCCTGCCCGTATGGAATAGACATCCCCGCCATTCTTCTCCACTACAACAAATGCCTGAACGAAGGAAACATTCCCGAAAGCTCGCAGGATGCAGACTACCGCCGTGCCCGCCGCGCTTACCTCATCGGATATGACCGGAGCGTTCCTAAATTGAGGCAGGCAAACCACTGCATCGGCTGCAACCAGTGCAGTCCGCATTGTCCGCAACGGATCGACATTCCGGCAGAACTGCACCGCATCGACCATTTTGTGGAGCGTCTGAAGCAGCAGACTTTATAAAGTGATTCGCAAGACAAGAAGCAAAGACAGGGGACACGCGGGAAACAGGGAGGAGATTTCCTTATCCGTCACCGTATGTACCTTGTCTTTGCGCTTGTCATAGCAGTGCGTCCCGTTCCTTTTTGGGGAGAGAGGCCCGGACAAGCTCATACGACCTGCGCACAAGTTCCCGTACTAGCACATCCGGCACATCGCTGTCAAAATAGACATCGTTCCACAGACGCTTGTTCATGTGCCATGCCGGACGGATTCCGGCATACCGCTCGCGCAGGTCTTCAGCGTCGTCTGCCGATGACTTGACGCAACACCGGTCGAACACTTCTATGTTCACATAGCAAAACCACTTGCTCCCCACATAAAAGCACAGCACATCCCGGCTATAGCGGTCTTTTACCGCAGTGAAAGGCATCCGTTCCGTCACTCCGGGCAATGAAAGACAATAGGTTCTGAAGTCTTCTACATTCATGATGTTTCCGCAGTTGAATTTCTGCAAAAATAGTTGAAAGGCGAAAGCAGAAAAACAAACTTGCTTGATTTTTTATGCCGAGCCGCATCCTATCTAAAAATACAAATCACCTGCTCCCTGCCATTATTTCGCAGATTTTTCCTAACTTTGCTTTCAATGAATCGTTTAATTTTACAGAAAGTGTATGAATAACTTTATGTTTTACAGTCCCACCGAGTTTGTATTTGGTAAAGAAACGGAACTGCAGACCGGTGCACTGGTAAAGAAATTTCATGGAACGAAAGCGCTGATTGTATTCGGCGGAGGTTCCGTATTGAGAAGCGGCCTGCTGGAACGGGTTAAAGAATCTTTGGACAAGGAAGGCATCGCGCATGTCGAGATGGGCGGCGTGCAACCGAATCCGACTGACCCGAAAGTGTATGAAGGTATCGGACTGGGCAGACGCGAGAAGGTGGATTTTCTGCTGCCCGTAGGCGGAGGATCAGTCATTGATACGGCCAAGGCCATAGCGGCAGGTATACCCTACGACGGCGACTTCTGGGACTTTTTCACAGGAAAAGCCGTACCGGAAAAGGCTTTGCGCATCGGCGTTGTGCTTACCATCCCTGCAGCCGGAAGCGAAGGTTCCGGCAATTCGGTCATCACAAAGACAGACGGACTGAAGAAATTAAGCCTGCGCACTCCCGAGGTTCTCCGCCCGGCATTTGCTGTAATGAATCCGGAACTCACCTACACGCTTCCCGCATGGCAGACGGCAAGCGGCATCACCGACATGATGGCACACATCATGGAACGCTATTTCACCAACACGGCTGATACGGAAGTAACCGACCGCTTGTGTGAAGGCACCCTGAAAGCCATTATCAAGGAAGCGCTCACAGTGATCAAGGAACCCGAAAACTACGGGGCACGGGCCAACATCATGTGGGCGGGAACCATTGCTCATAACGGCATATGCGGCGTAGGATGCGAAGAAGACTGGGCTTCACATTTTATGGAACACGAAGTGAGCGCACTTTATGATGTGACGCACGGCGCGGGACTGGCTGTCATTTTCCCGGCATGGCTGACTTATATGGCCGACCACAACGTGAGGAAAGTAGCTCAGTTTGCCAACCGGGTGTGGGATGTACCCGCGTCGGAAGACAAAAAAGCGATGGCTCTCGAGGGAGTGGCACGGATGAAAGCGTTCCTGCATGAAATCGGTATGCCGACTACATTCAGGGAGCTTGGGATTGAGAACCCGGATATCAGCGCACTGGTATGCAGGCTGCATGAAAACAAGGGGGAATTTGTGGGCAATTATGTCAAGCTCGACCGTCAGGCCACAAGACAGATTTATGAAACAGCCAACCTTTAAAACGCTACAGCATGATATTCAGCAATGACAACATACGGCGCCAGGACAGGCTGCTGGACGAGGAAAGAGCGATGGAGATCATCAAAGAGGGAGAATACGGCGTGCTTTCCATGCAGGATGCAGGCGGAAACGGTGCATACGGAGTCCCTATCAACTATGTATGGGACCGGGGAAATTCCATTTACCTGCATTGCGCTCCTGCCGGAAGGAAGCTGGAATGTATCGACAAATGTCCCAACGTATCCTTCTGCATTGTCGGCAGAACCAAAGTGATACCGGAAAAGTTTACCGCTGCCTATGAAAGCGTGATACTTGAATGCACGGCTCACCGCAGCCTCCACGAAGCCGAACGCATGTCTGCCCTGTCACTTCTTTTAAGCAAATACTCCCCGAACGACAAGATGAGAGGGATAGAATATGCAAACAAATCGTTTGCCAGAACAGAGATTATCCGCCTCGACATCGAGAAGATCAGTGCCAAGTGCAAACGAACCGGCCTTTGATTTTCTTCCTGCCGCTTGCAAGAAGCGGCAAAACGGAAAAGCGCAGAAGTACGCTGCATCGGCACTTCTGCGCTTTTTGTATTCAACGGTTTCCGGACAGACAAATCCGGATAAATCCGTCAACGTATTCTGTCGTAAGACTTCACCAGCATTTCATCCTTGTCAATGGCACGGATGGCAAGCCAGTTCAAGATGATGCTTATCAAAGGAAGACACAATGACCACGACGGCACAAATCCGCTGTCATCCTGTCCTTCTGCGCTCAGGATAAAATAAATTGCCGCCAGATAATATGCCACCAGAACGATAGAGTTCATGACAGTAAGCCGGATCTGGCGCTTCCGTTTCCGATAAAGGAATATCGTGATGATTGATACGACAGCTGCAACGGCCAGAAGGATGAACAGCACGCACGAAGAATAGTTCATCGTGCCGTCAGGAAGCGTATAGTAAAGGTTCGTCATCCCGAACACATCCGTTACCGTATAGAAACTGCCCACCGGCAAAGCCATCGCCACAATCATGAGAACAGCCACGAGCAGCAGATAAACCGTTTGAATTCTCTGTATCATAGAAGATTACTGCAATTTTTCCTTTTCCTTTGCCGGGTTTCTGTAGTAAACCTTACCTTCTATATACTCTTGTGTAGCGATAAGCGTCGGCTTCGGAAGTTTCTCGTAATAGCGTGAAATTTCGATCTGTTCCCTGTTTTCAAACACCTCCTCCAGATTGTCGTTGTATGAAGCAAATTCCTGAAGCTTCTTGGAGAGATCATTCTTCATCTCCGCAGCAATCTGGTTAGCACGCTTTCCGATGATGGCTACAGTTTCATAAATATTGCCTGTATCTTCACAGAGTTCCATCAGGTTACGAGTCACTGTGTTAGTAGGAGCATTTGTCTTTTTGTAATCCATAATTTATTTCAGTTAAATATAGTTGTTATTCTGCATATATGTCACTTTCCCCGGTCACGTACTTGCTGGCATCCTTGTGAATGCTTTCCGCCTCCTTCAGATATTTGCTCTCCGGAAACTCATTGATGAAAGCATAATACTCGTCTACCGCCTCACGCATACGCTCTTCCTTCTTTTCAATCACACTCTCCTTCGCCATATAATAACGTGCGCGCAAGATCAGCATCATCAGTTCTTCACGCAGTTTGGTATAGGGATAGTCGTTGAGCACATTCTGCGCAGTCACGATGGCAGCCAGGTAATTGTTTCCCGTGCTGCTGTAAGAAGCGTTGCCCGAATACGATCCCAGATCATAATACAGCTTGGCAGACAGGAATTCCTTTTCCACCAGTTTGTCCTGAAGTTCAAAAATCATATCCTGGGCCAGCTGCTTGCGGGAACTTGCCGGAAAGTACTCCATAAACATTTGCAGTTCGTTTATGGCTTTATAGGTGCTCGACTGGTCAAGGCGAGGCTCCGGAGTGTCAAGATACAGTGCCTTGCCGCAGAAGAAGCGCGCCAGTTCCGTATAGGTTCCGCGGGGATAAGTCGTGTAATACGTATTGAAATAATGAGAGGCCGTCACGAAATCTCCTTGGTTGTAATAGGTCATTGCCAGCATATAAAGTGACTCTTCGCCATTCACCGTTCCTTTCAGGATAGAGATCAGTTCTTCCAGAATTGTTGCCGCGCGCGAGTTCTGGCCTTTAGCGAAATAGCTCTTTGCGGCTTCGTACTTATACTCGTAGTCAGTGCTTTTCAGCACTTTGTTATACTCTCCGCAGGAACTCAACAACCCTGCGGAAAGGAGGCCCAACATCATATATTTTTTCATAACAGTCTGCATAGTTGAGATAGTCGTGCAAAAGTAGTCTTTTCCGCTGAATAATACAACTGATGTATGTTTTTTTAAATTATTTTTCCGTACAGGCGGAATTTCAAAGGAATTTATGTGTAATTTTACTGCCCAATCAATCAGAGGATAACATTATGAACTTCGAACTCATTTCCGATTACCAGCCCACCGGTGACCAGCCGGAAGCCATCGCCCAACTGACAGAGGGAATACTGAATCATGTACCGGCCCAGACACTGCTCGGCGTGACCGGCTCGGGAAAGACTTTCACCATAGCGAATGTTATAAAGAACATCAACAAGCCGACACTGATACTGAGCCACAACAAGACACTGGCGGCCCAGCTGTACGGTGAGTTCAAGAAGTTTTTCCCGCACAATGCGGTGGAATATTATGTTTCGTACTACGACTACTACCAGCCCGAAGCGTATATTCCCTCAACCGACACCTACATCGAAAAAGACCTCGCCATAAACGATGAAATAGACAAGCTGCGCCTGGCGGCCACTTCTTCGCTGCTGTCCGGACGGAAGGATGTGATTGTCGTTTCGTCCGTTTCATGCATCTACGGCATGGGAAATCCGGCCGATTTCTATAACAATGTCATTGAAATCAAAAAAGGCAAGCTTCTGGACCGCAACGTTTTTCTGAGAAAGCTGGTTGAAAGCCTTTACGTGCGCAACGACATCGAACTGAACCGCGGAAACTTCAGGGTAAAGGGCGATACGGTGGATATCTTCCTCGCCTACACCGACAGCATACTGAGAGTGATGTTCTGGGACGACGAAATCGACGGCATCGAAGAGATTGATCCCGTATCCGGACACAGGACAGGAAGCTTTGAAGAGTACAAGATCTATCCCGCCAATCTTTTCATGACCACCAAAGAAAGCACGCTGCGGGCAATCCACGAGATAGAAGACGATCTGACCAAACAGGTAGCCTATTTTGAGGAAATGGGCAAAACGCTGGAGGCAAAACGCCTGTACGAACGCGTGACATACGACATGGAAATGCTCCGCGAGCTGGGACACTGTTCGGGAATCGAGAACTATTCACGGTATTTTGACGGCCGGGCTCCGGGCACCCGCCCCTACTGCCTGCTCGACTTCTTTCCGGAAGACTTCCTGATCGTGATTGACGAAAGCCATGTAAGCGTGCCGCAGATCAGGGCCATGTACGGTGGAGACCGTGCGCGCAAGGTCAACCTCGTACAGTATGGATTCCGCCTTCCTGCGGCTATGGACAACCGTCCGCTCACGTTCGAGGAGTTCCAGGAAATGGCCAGACAGGTAATTTACGTCAGCGCGACTCCGGCAGACTATGAATTGCAGCAAAGCGAGGGAATTGTGGTGGAACAGGTAATACGTCCCACCGGTCTGCTCGATCCGATTATTGAAGTCAAACCGAGCCTGAACCAGATCGACGATCTGATGGAAGAGATACAGCAGCGCGTGGAGGTGAACGAGCGCGTGCTGGTGACCACGCTCACCAAACGGATGGCGGAAGAGCTGACAGAATATCTGCTGAACAGCGGCATCAGATGCACTTACATTCACAGCGACGTGGATACGCTGGAAAGAATACAGATCATGGACGACCTGAGGCAGGGAGTATATGATGTGCTTGTAGGCGTAAACCTGCTGCGTGAAGGGCTTGACTTGCCGGAGGTTTCGCTCGTTGCTATTCTGGATGCCGACAAGGAAGGCTTCCTTCGCTCACACCGGTCGCTGACACAGACGGCAGGACGTGCCGCCCGAAACGTGAACGGAAAGGTTATCATGTATGCCGACCACATCACAGAAAGCATGCAGCAGACGATTGACGAAACGAACCGCCGCCGCGAGAAGCAGCTCGCTTACAACGAAGCGCACGGGATAACTCCGAAACAGATTGTTCGCTCGCGCGACAATGCGCTGCTGGAGATAAACGGCAAACAGGCGGAAACGGAAAAGAAACAGCCGAAAGCTTACACGGAAACGCCCGTTCTTTATGCCGCTGCCGACCCGATTGTAGAATACATGTCGAAAGAGCAACTGGAAAAGAGCATCAACCGCACGCGCAAGCTGATGCAGGAAGCAGCGAAAAAGCTCGATTTCATCGAGGCGGCACAATACCGCGACGAGCTGCTCCGGCTGGAAGATATGCTCAAAGAAAAGAAATGAAAAAAGGCTTTCCTGTGTTCCCAGAAAGGAAACGCACAGGAAAGCCTTCATTTATCAGAAGCCCTTGGAGGACCAATTATTTGTCTACATTCACGTCAATACCTTTGTTGCGCAAGGTCATCGCCATCAGACGAAGGTAGTTTGAATACTGCTTTTCATCCAACGTTTCCTTCATCAGCTTCAGATTTCCATAAACTGCGTTACGGACTTTTTCATTCTTCCCTTCCTTCGCTCTGTTTGCAAGGGACATCTCAGCCTTAAAGAAGTCGCAGATGTCTGCTACCTTTTCGTTCTGAGTGCCGTTCAGCTTCAGATACTGGGTCAGCTTGGACTTGTTGATCGAACCGTCCCACGCAGAAGCGTTGTTGCTGTCCTTTACACCATCAGCGAATACTGATACGGAAAATGCCAAAGCGGCAACCAATGTTAAACCTGATTTTCTCATAATACCTAAAATTTTACTTGTTACCTAAAAACTTTTTACCTAAAAAACAATCTTAAATCTAATCTAGCTCGAGCTTTATCTTTTTACCGATACAAAGATAAGAATATGTTGAACAACATAAAAGCAAAAGCAGAAAAAAACTCGCGATACCGGTGTCATTTATTGATATATATCAAAAAACAGCTATCCAAATGAACAATTTCTTAATATTTTTGTAATACGAAACAGCCATATATGTTGTTTCCTTATCTATTTGTTACATCATGCAGGACCGGCGGCTACATTCTTTCGGAGATGAAAGGAGCCGCCGCCTTTTTTAGTCAGGGACTCACCTTTCTTCCGTTTTTTAGAGCAAGTAACAGCATTCACTGACCATTATAATGAAATAAACTGTATTTTTGTGTCCCGAAGAACAAAAAGAATTTTTTCCTAATATATAAATAAGGTATAATATGAAAGCAAAAGAGATTCCCATACTGCTTCTGACCGGTTATCTGGGCAGCGGAAAAACAACGTTAGTCAACCATATCCTCGCAAACAAACGCGGCATCAAATTCGCAGTCATTGTCAATGATATCGGCGAAGTGAACATCGATGCCGACCTGATTCAAAAGGGAGGAATCGTCAACAAGAAAGACGACAGCCTGGTGGCGCTGCAAAACGGATGCATCTGCTGCACGCTGAAGGCCGACCTGATCGAACAGGTCTTTGAACTGATGAAAATGGAACGCTTCGACTACATTGTGATTGAAGCCAGCGGAATCTGCGAGCCGGAACCGATAGCGCAGACCATTTGTTCCATTCCGCGCCTGGGAGGGGCCTACACCAAGTACGGCATCTGCCGGCTCGACTGCATCGTGACGGTTGTCGATGCACTGCGGATGCAAAGTGAATTTGCATGCGGAAACGATCTTACCCGTAAACATATCGACGAAGAGGACATCGAAAACCTGATCATCCAGCAAATCGAATTCTGCAACATCATCCTGCTCAATAAAGCAGCGGAAGTGAAGGCCGAAGAACTGGAGCGCATCAGGCAAATTATCCGGAGGCTGCAGCCTGCCGCTGAAATCATCGAGTGCAATTATGCGGATGTCGACCTGAACCGGATCATCAGCACAAACCTCTTCAACTTTGAAAGGGTGGCCACATCAGCCGGATGGATACGCGAAATCGAACGCCAGGCAACCGAAGAGGAAGAGAATGAGGCAAAACATCCCGGGCACCGGCACGAAGAAGAGCATCATCACCACGGACACGATGAGGAAGAAGACGGCCACGGCCATCACCACCACCATGCGGAAGGAGGCGAAGTGGAAGAATACGGGATCGGAACCTTTGTCTATTACCGCCGTCCGGCATTCGACATCCACAAGCTCGACCATTTCATCGCAACCAAATGGCCGAAAAATGTAATCCGCACGAAAGGGGTATGCTATTTCAGCCACAACCGCGACATGTCGTACCTGTTTGAACAGGCCGGGACGCAAAAACAGTTGAAGGAAGCGGGACTGTGGTATGCGACAGCTCCGGAAGAAGACCTGATCCGGCTGATGCAGCAAGAACCGGGACTGATGCGCGACTGGGACGAAAAATACGGCGACCGGATGATCAAGCTGGTATTCATCGGACAGCACCTCGACAAAGAAGAGCTGACCCGCGAACTGGACGCTTGCCTGGAGTGATTGCAGAACCAAGTCAAACAACAAGAATATCAAATGCCATGAAAAACCTGCTGATACTTTTTGCCCTGCTTTTCGCCGCAAATCAGGCCTGCCCGGAAGAAACCCGGAGCTTGAAAGACTACATGAGCACCCAATCCATGAAATGGGAACAGCTGCCCATGCAATGGAATGAAGGAGCCTTCTTGGGAAACGGGCGTATAGGCATGATGGTCTATGCAGACTCCACAGACAATTCGCTGACCCTCTGGCTAAGCCGTCCGGACGTAACCGACCACCGGAAAGCGCCCGGACGGAAAACGTCGATGGGAGTAATGGGCGCCTCTGTACTTACCGACTTTTGCCGGATGGACATTGGAAAGATGAAACTCTTCCCGGAAGCCCGGATACTGTCGGGCACCATGGAACTGGACATCTACAATGCCGAACTGACAGGCTTGCTGCACACGGACAAAGGCGATATCTCTTTCCGGGCATTCACTCCTTATGCGCACGAACTGAATGTGGTTGAAGTGAAAACGTCTGTGCCCTATTCATGGAAACAGTTCCCGGGAAGTCCCCGTTCGCCCCGCATCATCGTATTCCCCGACCAGAAGGAGAAGCTGAACTATGCCGACAACCCGACGCCGCAATGCGTAGCCCGCAAGCACGAAGGCTGGAGCGTACACCCGCTTCTTGCAGGGGGTGACTATGCGACCTACTGGAAAGAAACGGCCGGAAAGGACGGGACAACACTTTATGTGGCAACCATGAACGAGGTGCCGGAATCGGGAATATCGCTGCCCAAGGCCAAGACAGAAGTCGGCAGGGCCATCGCGCAGGGCACGGCATCGCTGCGCGAAAAAATGCACGGATGGTGGAACGCTTACTACGAAACAGGCATGATCTGCATCCCGGACAAAAAGATGGAGAACTTCTACCACCTGCAGCTCTACAAACTGGCTACCTGCTCGCATCCCGACGGACCTGTAATGGATACATTCGGCACATTCTACAAAACCAGCCAGTGGCCGGGAATCTGGTGGAACCTGAATGTGCAGCTTACCTACATGGCTACCCATGCGACCAACCGCCTGGAGCAGGGGGCGAACTACCAGAAGCTGGCTGACGAAGCACTGATTGACATCATGCGGACAAGAGGGCCGGCCAAGGTGGGCGACTTCGCGTGGGCACTCCACACCTACTACTCCTACATGCGCTACTCCGGCAGCTCATGGGAGGAAATCAGGAGCAAGTTCATACCTAAAGCGGAAGCGATCCTTGCCATGTACATGCCCCACCTGCAGGAGCGCAACGGCGTCTATCACCTTCTCGACATGGAGTCGCCCGAGTATGAAGGTTTCAAGACCTACAACAACAGCAACTATAACCTGGCAGCCTTGCGCTGGCTGCTTCTGACCATGACTGGCCTGAGCGAACGGACAGGAGTAAAGCCTGAGCAATATGCCGGATGGAAAGAGATCCTCGCAAAGCTGCACCCTGCCCCCGCAGACGAAAACGGCTTAATGATCGCTTCTGACAAGCCGCTGGCAAAGTCGCACCGCCACTATTCGCACCTCCTTTCTTTTTATCCGCTAAGGCTGCAAGACACCACCCGCCCGGAGGTGAACGCGCTGCTCGAAAAGTCGATCGACCATTGGCTGAACATCGAAAACGGCAAAGCGCTCGCCGGCTATTCATATACCGGAGCGGCATCTCTTTATGCCTATCAGGGAAACGGCGAAAAGGCATATGCCCAATTGCGGCATTTCCTCAACGAGCGGATCGGACTGGCGCTGCTGCTTCCCAACACAATGTATGTGGAAAGCGGCGGAAGAAACCCTGTCATAGAAACACCCCTCAGTGCAGCTACGGCCGTCACCGAAATGCTGCTTCAGGGATGGGGAGAAACCTTGCGCATCTTCCCGGCCATTCCGCAGGACTGGAAAGACTGCTCTTTCTACGAACTGCGTGCGGAAGGCGGCTTCGTTGTGTCAGCCTCACGCAAGAACGGCAGTACGGAATGGGTCCGCATACACAGCGATGCCGGACAGCCGTGCCGGATCAGTCTGCCTGAATGGAGCAGCGTATTCCAATTGCAGCAAAACAAAGTGAAGATGACTTCCGAAGGCAAGGGGTATTACGTTTTTGACATTCCTGAAGGAGGCGACATCATTCTTGCCGGAACGGACAAAGCTGACACCGGAAAGACGTACGGGCTTCCGGACTCCGGAGCATGGAACTATTATGGAGTGAAAAAAGGAAAAGGACTGCCGCGGCTGATGGACTGGCCGCTTCCGGAGCAATAGCAGATGCGCATAGAACGGAACTGGTCTGACAACTTGCTTGAAAACGCAAAGAAGTCTGTCTTTAGGCTGAACATATAGATCTTTAGGCTAAAGACATGTATCTCCAGTCTGAAGATTTACATCTCCAGCCTGGAGATACCGTTTTTTATTCCACAGCTCTGCCCGCTGCGCCCGCATTTCCGGATTTTCGTGCCGCTACACATTTCCCAGATAAACATGGCGGATTCCGCATTCAGCCGCCACCTCACGCGCCCGGACCAGCGTCCGGACGGGAGTCGGGTACAGTTCGCTCATGCGGTATTGCGGAAAGAAACGGGTAAAATGCAGCGGATTCTCTCCAAAGCCATGAGCCGCAAGCCAACGGCACATGCGCCGTATCATTTCCATGTCATCGTTCACGCCCGGAATCAGCAGGTTGGTTATCTCAATCCACACCCCTGCCTCCTTCATCAGTTCCAGCGAACGGAGGACGGGTGCGAGCGAAGCGCCGCAGACCGATTTGTACAGATTGTCAGAAAAAGATTTCAAGTCGACATTCGCTGCGCTCACATACGGCAGCAGATCCTTCAGCGGCGCTTCGTTTACATAGCCTGCCGTGACCAGAATGTTCTGCAGCCCGGCTTCGCTGCAGGCGCGGGCACAGTCGCGGGTATACTCAAGGTATGTAAGCGGTTCTGTATATGTATAGGCCACAAGCCGGCAGGAGGCTTTCTCCGCCAAAGCAACCACATCGTCCGGTGCCAGACAGCGGAAGTCCAGTTCGTCCGGAGCCGCCTGCGAGATACGCCAGTTCTGGCAGTTCCTGCACGACAGGTTGCAGCCTGCCGCGGCAAGCGAAAGGCAGTCCTCGCCGGGATGAAAGTGGAGCAGCGGCTTCTTCTCCACCGGATCGACCTGCACGGCACAAACCTTGCCGTATGCGTCGGTCCACAGTCTGCCCTCACGGTTCATCCTGCTTCTGCAATGCCCGCGGGCACCTTCCTTCAAGCGGCAGTTGTGCGGGCAAAGACGGCACACGGCCGTTCCGTCAGCGCACCGCTCATAATACTCCGCTTCACGACAGGGTATCTGCTGCTCATTCAACCTCGCCTTCATCAAAGACCTCCGCTTCGTATACATAAAGTTCGGCACTTCGCCAGCCGTTCCATCCGATGCCCGCCTTGTCGCGCGCGCAATGCCCCAGAAACTCCTCCTTCGTCCAATGCGTTTCTTCGGCCACCTGCGGCAGGAAGGTGCCGCTGCGCGCATCCTTCACCATGAAGATGCCATGCTTTCCCTGTTCAAACTCCTCAACGGAATGAATCTTTCTCAGCGGAGAAAGCACAGAAATGTCGATGCGCACATCCTTCATCTCTTCAAGCGTCACAGGCCTGAAGCGGGCATCTTCGAAAGCCGCCGCCCGCGCCATGTCCGATACGGTGAGATAAAGCGGACGCCTGCCCGCCAGCATACCGATGCATCCGCGCAGCTTTCCGTTCAGGTGAAGGGTGACAAATGCACCGCAGTTCATCTTCAGCGTGTCTGTCAGACGTGCAGAATCATACGGCAGCTCCATCTTCCCTTCCAGTTCATTCTCAATGCTCTTGCGGGCTATCCGCAGCAGTTCGGCCTTCTCCGCAGCACGCAGCGAAAACGTATCACTGACATGCCTGAAGGCTTTTCCGCCGCCGCCCTCCGACACGGCAAACGCATGGTAGCCTACCACCTCGTCACGTCCGCCGTAAGGCGAATCGCCCGAATTGCAGTAGCCCAGATGCTTCATTTGCAGACCGGGAGTTTGCTGCATCATCAGCAACAGTACGGCTATGGGAGCCTGTCCGCAGGCACTGGTCAGCAGGTTCTGATAACCGTGCGACGAGTTGCTGGCAATGGCACGCATGAATTTTTCCACCGATGCTGAAAGAATGGCATCTCCCGTTGCCTTGTCCGCCTTGCAGGCATCCGCATAAGGAGGATAGTGAGAAAAGTCGCTGCTGATGACAAACAGGTTCTCGGATGTAAAATAAGGCAGCAAAGCTTGAGCCACACGTTCCAGTTTTTCAATCCGCTGTGTTCCCACAATGACAGGCACAATAGGCGGAACGCTCTGAAGCCTTTGCTGGAGAAAAGGCAGCTGCACCTCCAGGCAATGTTCTTTCTGATGCGCCTGAGGCAAATAGCAGAACACATCGTCCGAATGCGCCAGCCTTTCACATGTTTCCTGATCGACCTTGACCTCTCCGAGCGGAGTCGCATAAGCCGGACTGACACCGTTGACAGAGGCTCCGTCGAACGCTGCCCGGTGGCTGGGACCCAGCAGAAACACGCGGCGGTAATGCGCAGACGGAGCAATGCAGGCATAAGCCTTCGAAGCCGTAGCGCCAGAAAATACATAGCCGGCATGGGGAACAATAATGGCCCGGACGCTTGATATACTGTCCGTTCCGGCCTCCGACAGATAACGGTTCACCTCTGACCTCAGCGTATCAGGATCAGCGGGATAGAAGCGTCCCGCCACCGCAGGCCGGCGTATTTCGCCGCCCGCCTGCGAAAATGAAGGAATAACATGTGCAGTCATAATGCATATAACAGATAAAAACTTCAAAATCCGATTCATCTGACAAAAAATTTGCTGGTTCACAAAAAAAATCTACCTTTGAAACCATTAACCCCAAATTAATTAGATTATGTCAGTTTTCAGAGTGATTCTCTCGATTATTTTTCCGCCTTTGGCCGTATTCGACAAAGGCTGCGGCTCCATACTTATCGTGTTCATTCTCACGCTTTTCGGATGGATACCAGGAGTCATCGCAGCCTTGGTGATACTCAACAAGTCGTAATCCGGCAGGCATTATCCGGCCACGGAATCGGCCATGGCCTCCAACCGCCTTACCAATGAATCGCGCAGCGACACGAACTGAGGCATCAGCTCAGGCTTGACCGGCTTTTTGGGCTGCGACTTGATGAGAAGCGGGTTGATGGGCTTTCCGTTCTCAAACACGCGGAAGTCAAGATGCGGCCCCGTTGAAAGTCCCGTCGATCCGACATAGCCGATCACTTCCTTCTGCTTTACGGCCGATCCCACCTTGATGCCTTTCGCAAAGCGCGACAGATGCATGTAGGTTGTGACGTACACACTGTTGTGGCGAATTTTCAGGTAGTTTCCCGCGCCGTTCGGCTGATAGGCTTTGGCTATGACTTTTCCGTTGCCGATCGCATAGACCGGAGTCCCTTTGGGCGCCGCATAGTCCACTCCGTGGTGCGCGCGGTAACGGCGGAGCACCGGATGGAAGCGGCTGTTGGAGAACCTCGACGTAATGCGGTAGAAGTCGAGCGGAGCTTTCAGAAACGCCCCCTCCAGACTGTTCCCTGTCACGCCATAGTACAGTTCCTCTCCGTCCTGAGTGAAAGGGATGGCATAATATGTGCTGTCCGAATGGCGGAAAGAAGCGGCAAGCACATGAAAATTGTCAAGCTCCTTGCCGTCTACACACTCCTGCTCGTAAACCACCCTGAACTCATCTTCTTTCTGAAGGCTGAAAAAGTCGATGGACCATCCGTAGATATTGGAAAGCACAAGTGCCAGCAACGGCGAGGCGTCACACTTCTCCATGGCAAGCCACAGTGAAGACTCTACCTTTCCTCTGATTTCCTTCTGCTTCCATTCCACCGGGTTCTCTCCCCTATACACCCGGTAACCTCCCCGCAGATCAAACACTACGTATGACTTCGGAGTTTCCTCATAAACGAAAAACATGGTCTGCGGGATGCTGTCCTTGGTCTTGAAAACCGCATAAGCCTGTCCGTCGCGTATCTTCCGCACGTCAAACACGTCTTTTGCCTTCTCATTCAGATCATGGATATTCCTCGATGTCAGCCCGTGGTTAGACAAGATGGACGAAAGGTTCTGGTTGCGCTCCACGATTCCGTAATCCACCTTGTAACGGTCCACCGGTATTCCATATTCCAGCACCAGCTGTTCAACTTCCGCCGAATCGGTCACCTCCACTTCATCAGGCTCGTCGCCGGCTTTCGGCTTCGGCCAGAAAATAAACCCCAGGGCGATAACGCCTATAACTGCTGCGGAAACGATCCGCCATTTCTTTCCGAACTTCATCATATATTCCAGTTTGTTATTTCCTGACAAATATACATTTTTTATCCGAGAGAGAATATCCCATCCGATAAAACGTTATTTTTGCAGAAGAAAAACCGCATATCGGGAAACGGCCGTCCACCCGCCCCGGTATCTCAAAAAAGAAACAAGATGAAAGAAATAATTGAGTTTTTATCCCGGCTGGAGAAAAACAACAACCGGGAATGGTTTCACGAACACAAAAGCGACTATCTTGCGGCGCAGGAAAAGTTCAACGGATTCACTGAGAAGCTGATTGCCGGCATAGCCGGATTCGATGAGTCTGTCAGCGGA
The DNA here is from genome assembly GCF_024733745.1 of Bacteroides sp. ET225. Classification (NCBI taxonomy): domain Bacteria; kingdom Pseudomonadati; phylum Bacteroidota; class Bacteroidia; order Bacteroidales; family Bacteroidaceae; genus Bacteroides; species Bacteroides sp. ET225. The sequence goes on from NZ_JANRHN010000006.1 coordinate 90,328, forward strand.
CTGACCGCCAAGGAATGCACCTACCGCATCTACCGCGACACCCGTTTCTCTCCCGACAAGCGGCCATACAAGTGCCACATGGGTGCATTCATCTGCCCGGGAGGGAAAAAATCCGGATTCTCGGGCTATTATTTTCAGATCGGTCCGCACGAAGCGGGTTATCCGGGCGGAAACATGCTTGCCTCAGGGGATTACTGTTTCGACCCCAAAGCGCTCCGGATTCTCCGCGAAGACATCTGCAACGATAATGGAGAGTTTGAAAAGACGCTCCGACAGGCTCCCCTGTTCAGCCTCGACAATTCCGACATGCTGAAAAGAGTGCCCAACGGATTCCCCAAAGACGCACCTTTCTCTCCTTACCTGATGTACCGCACCTATTGCCTGGTCTACGAGCCGGGGAAGGATTTCATGCTGAAAGGGAATCTGCTGGAACGCACCATTGATGCGTTCCGCACGACAAAGCCTTTCATCGCTTATCTGAACCGCGCCATCAGTTTCGCGAACGAAGAAGCGGCGGCACGCTGACCTCATTATCTGAACGCCGGCATGGGCAGATGCATGCCGGCCATCGTGAGTCCGTTCTTCCTTGCATAGTCAAGCAGAATCCGGCGAGTGGCTACGGCCTCCTGCTTGTCCATATCGTAGGAAGCGCAGATATCAGGATTCACCGTCTGCAACGCAGCTCCATGCATCAAATCTCCAACAACCAGCAGCTTGCCGATCTGATACGCCGTATGTCCCGGCGTGTGCCCGGCAGCCTTGATAGCCATGACATGTCCCGGAAGTTCATCCCCGAACTCGAACAGATGGAGCCTGTCCTTATACGCTTCCATCGTTTTCACCACCTGCGCTTTCTTCTCCGCATCCATTTTCATCCATGCGTCATATTCCGCTTTTGAGGCATATACTTGCGCTTTCGCAAACACCACGGTGTCACCTTTCATCATACCGCCGATATGGTCGCCGTGAAAATGAGTGAGATACAGGTATTCCACCTCGTCCGGAGCAACTTCCAAGGCCTTCAGTCCGGTCTGAAGCTGGCTGTCTGAAGCCCCCACCCCCGTATCGAAAAGAATCCGCTTTCCGTCTGTTTCTACCAAAAACGTACTGACCGACGAAGGAATGCCGTCTTTCAGCCCCAAGGAATCGGCAAGCTGCGATGCATTTTGGTCAAACAACCCTACGGGCATCAGCTTATCGTGGCTGTTGTCGCGGATCCAGGTAGCTTTTACACTGTCCAGCCGGATTGTCTTTACTCCCATATATACCGTGGCTGTAATGGAGTCGGCCTCGTCTGCCGCCTGCTTCTTGGCTGATCCACCACAGGCCGAAGCCAGTATCATGACTGCACCGGCCAACAGAATCATTGACTTTTTCATATCTTATACCTGTTATATAAATGTTCTTTCCCTGCAAATATACCTTTTTCTTGTGATTCAAGCAACACTTTTCTGACATAACGACACTATAAACGACATTTTGACAAACGCTTCCCTCCATGAATTTGGCTAATAAAGTTTGCACAGAATTAAATAGGCCGACAATTTGTTTAAAGAATTATCCGAAATGTGAAATGCCCTGGCCTGGAAAGTGACATTATGTCAAAAGGCACAGTCTTTGCAATTTAATGGGTGAATTCCGAAGCCGAAAGGCAGAGGGATTAAAAAACAAATTGAATGTATAACAATTAAAAATAGGAGATTACAACTATGATGCCGACTAGAAAAAATTACAGTCAGAACTGGTTACCGAGTATCTTTAATGATTTCTTTGATAACGACTGGATGGTAAGAGCCAACGCTACAGCTCCTGCAATCAATGTCATCGAAAGCGACAAAGACTACAAGGTTGAAGTAGCTGCTCCGGGTATGACAAAAGACGATTTCAACATCCATTTGAGTGAAGACAACGAACTGGTCATTTCAATGGAAAAGAAGAATGAGTCGAAAGAAGAGGACAAGGAAAACAAGAAGTATCTGCGCCGCGAGTTCTCATACTCAAAGTTCGAACAGAGGCTGGTTATTCCGGACGATGTGGAGAAAGAAAACATCAACGCAAATGTCAGCGACGGTGTGTTGACCATTGATCTTCCGAAACGTACTCCCGAAGAAAAAGCCAAAGTCAACCGTGTGATTGAAATCCACTAATCGATTCTCATCGGAATAGAGGGGATGTGCCGCAATCCGAAAGCGAAAAGGGCGCATCCCCTTTTTTATGTCCAAATCAATCCGCCCGCTTTATTTCATTATTCGGAAATAGTTTTGTATATTTGCTGCATAAAAATGGAGTTTATGAAACAGACAGTATTTTCGTGGATTCAGATACTGGCGGGCTGTACCATACTGGCCGCCGGCTTTGTCTTCTTTATCAACCCTTACAACATCGTGCCGGGAGGAGTATATGGCGCAAGCATCGTGCTGCACAACCTTTTCCCGTCAATCCAGGTGGGTACTTTCGGATACATGTTCGACATTCCCCTGCTCATACTGTCCGTCATTTTTCTCGGCGCAAAGCTGGGAGGAAGAACGATTGCGGCCGCACTGACCACTCCCCTGCTCATGAACCTGATTTCCAGACTCGCATACCCCAGCAAAGAAGCATTGCAGGCGCTCGATCCGGCACAGCTGCTGGGAGGAAGTATGGACTTGTCCGAGCATCTGATGCTTACCTGCATCATCGGTTCCGTACTGATAGGAATTGGAACCGGAATCGTCATACGCAATCAGGCAACCACCGGCGGAAGCGACATCGTGGGAATGTTTCTTCAGAAATACTGCCACATCCGGTTTTCGCACGCGATTCTGTTTGTTGACGGAACGGTTGTGTGCTTCGGACTGCTTGTCATCGGATTCGGAATCGGCAGCGCAGACGGCTCTTCGCAACCTTCATGGCATCTGTCCTTCTATTCGTTGATTGCCATCTATATCATATCCCGTGTCATTGCATACGTCATAAACGGATCAAAGAACGACAAGCTGATTTTTGTCATCAGCGACAAAAAAATGACTGAACTGCATGACTATATCCTGAAAGACCTCGACCGCACGGCAACATACATCAAAAGCAGCGGACTGTATTCAGGAGCAGACAAAGAAATGCTTTTTCTTGTTGTCAGCTACAAGGAAGTGGCGGGCGTGAAACTGAAGATCAAGCAGGCCGATCCGCGGGCCTTCGTCGTGGTCACAGACGCTTACGACACTTTCGGAGAGGGCTGGAAACAGCTTCCCTCGCCCAACGAAATCACTCCCGAATAAAAAAGCCGGATTGGGCGGCATGCGGTATTCCCGATAAATTTGTCAAACTGGCCTTAAAGAATGATGCAATCAGCAATTTAAGATAACGGGTAATTTTGATCAAGATAACGGGTAATTTCAGGTAAAAGACCGCGGTCTTTTGATCAAGATGACGAATCATTTTTCAACCTGTCCAATTGCGGCACTTTCATTTCCGTATGTCTGAAGAAAAGCATATATTTGCGTCCGCCGTAAACGAAGAACAAGCAGATTTATGAATAAAGCCCATCATTGCCTTCTGTGTCTGGGATCCAACTCCAATGCCGAACTCCATCTGAAACAGGCGGAAACGGCGCTGGGATTTCTGTTTCCCGACATCCGGTGGGGAAAGGCCGTAAACACTTTGCCCGAAGGGGACCAGTCGAAGACGCCAAGCTACCTCAACCGGATTGCCTGCTTCAGGACAACCCTGGAAGCAAACGAGGTTGCCCGGATCTGCAAGGAGATAGAAAGGGAAAACGGACGCACTCCCGAAGACAAGGACAAAGGGCTTGTCCCGTTAGACATCGACCTGCTCAAGTATGACAACCGGGTGCTGAAACCCGCGGATCTGAGCAAAGACTACGTGCGAAAGGCTATGGAAGCCTTCCCTGACAAACGTAAAGACCGGATCAATAGATCCTGACATATCCCAGCCGCGTATAGCGCACCCCGTGCGATTCATAATGCGCCAGCACCTTAGCCGATTTCACCCGCAGCACTTCGTACCTGTTCACTTTCCGGCTCCGGCAACTGAGGGCATTGGGAGTCAGGCTTCCGGCGGCGGCTTTTATCAGAAACGTGAAGCGGTTGCCGTCACGGTCGGCCGCCAGCACGTTCTGGTCTACAAAGAAGTCCGGCTTATAGGTATCCACCTGAAGGCGCACGTTAAGCACAGTCAGTTCCAGGTCTTTCAGCCTGTCGCCGACATTTCTGACAAATTTGCTTACCGAAGAGATGCGGGGCTTGTGGACCGTAAACTCGAAATGGACGATGACAAGAAAACCGGCCAGCTCCTTCAGACGGTCATATTTCTTGCTGCTTGCCACAAACTTGTTTGCAAGCCAGTACACATACGACGGGTCAATGTAAGAAATCTCAGAAAGATGCTTGCCTTTGTATTTTCCGAACGGAATGACAGTGTCTGATTCGGCATAAAAAGCTTCAAGATCGGAACCGGAAGCTATGTCAAGCCCCACATTGCAGTTTTGCAGCAAGGCAAACGCACGGTCGACCGACTGGTCAAACACAACTCCCAGCGTGCGGACAAAGACCGGAACTTCACGCTGCGCAAACTTCCGCCACAAAGCATAATAAGGGCGGTATTTTGTAGCCAGACTGATCAGGTATACCCCGTTGTCACACGTCCTTCCCCGATTGAATGTGCCGATCCGCTCCAATTGCTTGCCGGCAATTTCCGGGGCCAAACGATATAGTTCATCATTCCATCCCATCTGCTCTCCTCCTTTTCGCCAAGATAAGAAAAAAAATCCGCAAAAGCAAACAATCCGCCAATCGATATTCCCCATGGACTGCAAAAGCACAGGCATTGCAGCAGCAAAACATTTTGCATTTAAAAATAAAATTCATACATTCGTGTCCGATAACGGAAAAAACGAATTTACTACCTACGATAAAAACACAACAATCATGAAAAAGTTTATGGACGAGAATTTCCTGCTGCAAACTGAAACTGCTCAGGATCTGTATCACAACCATGCCGCCAAACTGCCGATCATCGACTACCACTGCCACCTGGACCCGAAGATGGTGGCCGAAGACTATCAGTTCAAGTCAATCACCGAACTCTGGCTTGGAGGCGACCACTATAAATGGCGGGCCATGAGAAGCAACGGCGTAGAAGAACGCTACTGCACGGGGGACGCTTCCGACTGGGAAAAGTTTGAGAAATGGGCGGAAACCGTTCCTTATACGCTGCGGAATCCGCTTTATCACTGGACGCACCTGGAACTGAAAACGGCTTTCGGAATCACCAAGACCCTGAATCCGGATACAGCGCGCGAAATATTTGACGAATGCAACGCCAAACTGGCGACACCCGAATTTTCCGCACGGAATCTGATGAGGCGTTACCGCGTAGAAACCGTGTGCACGACCGATGACCCTGCCGACTCGCTCGAATACCACATAGCCACCCGCAAGAGCGGATTTGAAATAAAGATGCTGCCTACCTGGCGTCCGGACAAGGCCATGGCAGTGGAGGTGCCGTCCGAGTTCAGAGCCTACATGGAGAAACTGTCCGAAGCCAGCGGCATCCGGATTTCAACGTTCGGCGACATGATCGACGCATTGCGCAAACGGCACGCATTCTTTGCCGAACAAGGATGCAAGCTCTCTGACCACGGCGTAGAAGAATTCTATGCAGAAGACTATACCGAAGCGGAGATCAAAGCCATCTTCGACAAAGTATACGGAGGGACAGAGCTGACCCGCGGCGAAATGCTGAAGTTCAAGTCGGCCATGCTGGTTGCCTTTGCCGAAATGGACTGGGAAACAGGATGGACCCAGCAGTTCCACTACGGAGCCATCCGAAACAACAACACCAAGATGTTCAGGCTGATCGGTCCGGACACCGGCTTTGACTCGATCGGCGAGTTTTCAACGGCAAAGTCCCTGTCCAAATACCTCGACCGGCTGAATACGGAAGGGAAACTGACAAAGACAATCCTGTATAACCTCAATCCATGCGCCAACGAAATGATTGCCACAATGATAGGCAACTTCCAGGACGGATCGGTACCCGGAAAGATACAGTTCGGTTCCGGCTGGTGGTTCCTCGACCAGAAGAACGGCATGGAAAAACAGATGAATGCCCTTTCGCTCCTCGGACTGCTGAGCCGCTTTGTGGGCATGCTCACCGACTCGCGGTCGTTCCTTTCCTATCCGCGCCATGAATATTTCCGCCGCACATTGTGCAACCTGCTCGGAAACGACGTGGAAAACGGAGAAATTCCGTTCTGCGAGATGGCACGCGTACGGCAGATGACAGAAGACATCAGCTACTATAACGCAAAGAAATTCTTCCAGTTCTGAAACGTAACGTTCCGAGAGATGTCCGAGAAATGCAAGAACAAGATCCATTGCTTCCTGAGGCCGGCAACCGTTGCAGACATTCGTGAGCTTCGCCGGCTTTTTCAGGATACCGTCCTCACTGTCAACGCAAAAGACTATACGCCGGAAGAAGTGAAGGACTGGGCTTCATGCGGCGACAGCACGGCGCATTGGGAAGACCTGCTGTCGCGCTTCCACTTTCTTGTTGCGCTGAACGCCGGCAAGCAGATCGTGGGCTTCGCATCCGTCAACGGCGAAGGCTATCTGCACTCCATGTTCATCCACAAGGACTGGCAGCGGAAAGGCATCGCCTCCGCCCTTCTCTCGGAAATGGAATCTTATGCAGGCGGCCGGGGAGCTGGCGAAATCATTTCAGAAGTCAGCATCACGGCACGCCCGTTTTTCGAGCGGCAGGGCTACACGGTAAGGAAACAACAGAGAGCCCGTGCGAACCGGCTTGAACTGACTAACTTCGTAATGACAAAAAAATTGCAGAAATGAATTACACTACTCTCCGGAAACGGCTGTCGGGCAGACTTCACGAAGACGACATTCATGAAATCACTTTTTATGCGCAGGGCATAGAGGATGAACCCGTGAAGTCCGCCCTTTATACCCTGCTCTTCGATGAAGACAAACGGATAGCGGAGAATGCGGCATGGGTATTCGCACACTTCGACCTCCACAGCAACCAATGGCTTTACCCCAGGCACAATGAACTGATCGACGAAGCAATGCGCACGCCAAGCGGCACGAAACGCCGCCTGCTGCTCGGCCTGCTGTTGCGCCAGCCGTTTACGGAAAACGGTTTCCGGACAGACTTCTTCGACTTCTGCCTGAGATGCATCGTGGCATCGGATGAACCGACAGCCGTCAGATGCCTTTCCGTAAAGCTGGCCTGCGAACAATGCAAATTCTCTCCCGAACTGCTTTCCGAACTCCGGACAACATTGGAGATGCTCGAACCGGAATCACTGTCCGCGGGAATGAAAACGGCACGAAGAAACACGCTGAAGTCAATCAGCGGCCTGATCAAAGCCCGCTAACTCCTCTGCACCGGAAAGATTCCAGTTGCAGACTTTCATGTCCACACAGCCGTTTTTCCGGAACACAACCCCCTCTCCTCTCAGCAAACCGGCCTGTTCCGGCCAATGAGGCGCTGTTCTGCCCTGACTGTTCACCACACGATGGCAGGGAAGATGCAGACTGTCCGCAGCTTCAGACAACAGCCTTCCTACCAGCCGCGGGCAGCCGGGCCTTCCGGAAAGCCATGCTACCTGCCCGTATGTCAGCACTTTCCCGCATGGAATGGACGCAACCACATCATACACGTCTTTCCTGAAATCGGAACGTTCGTTACCAGCCATAATCAATCCTCACACTGCTTTTCATTTCAGACGCAGTCCGCCGGAAGCGTCCCGCGCAAATTCTACCGGAAGCACCACCCACACATTCACGGCTTTTCCTTCGTGCCGGCCGGGAATCCAACGGGGCATTTCCGAAACCACACGCACCGCTTCCTTGTCCAGATACGGATCCAGCGAACGGGCGATGCGCACTTCGCCTACACTGCCGTCCGACATTACAGCCAGACGGACTACAGCTTTTCCTTCAATCTCCTTCCCAGCCTCCGGTCCGGGATAACACAGATGGCCGGAAATGTACCTTCTCAGCTCTTCCTGTCCTCCGGGAAAAGCCGGCATTTCCTCCACGAGTTCGTAAATCTCTTCGCAAGGAGAGGGACGACGCTCCACACTGCTGCCCGGCAAATCGGAAACGGTAACAGTGTCGTTCCGGGTCACATCCTGCCGAAGCACAGATGCGTCCGCGCCCGCTGCCGGCCGGTGCTGTTTCCGGCAAGCCCCCACTCCGCTTCCCGCCGCGAGCACCAGCAAGACAGATATGATTTTCAACGGATCCATCGTTTTCATGTCCTTCAAGGTTGATGAAATTGATACGTCCAAATGTAAGCAAAAGAATCCGTTTTTCCAACCATCGGACAGGCTTTCTGTCATGCCATATCCGCACCAGCCTTTACCACAGGAACTTTCACAGTCTTATGAAACGGTATCATGGCCGAAAGAACAGCCAGCAGAACGGCAGCCAGCAACAGGTAGCCAAACAGGATCTTTATGCCCAGCAGCAAGCCTTGATCCTGCAAGATGCCGTAGAAGCCGGCATTTGTCAGCAAGAGCGGACCGTCATACCCTCCGTGGCTGGCAGCGGCATCCTGTATGGCTATATTCTTGCGCGAAGCCTCTATCCCCGAATGCAGCACGTCTTTTGCCCCCTTTGCGTCAAGCAGCGCAGCGTTCGCTTCTTCCAGCCGGATCCGGAATTCGGCATCTTCCAGCACCAGCAGCGTATCTCCGCGGTGCACATACTGATGCTCGGTGAAGCAAACCTTCTTGACATACCTTTCAACAATGTTATTTGAGCCTTATGCCAACCGCACGGCAGCTTTTTTACCTTATCTTTGCACCGCCGACAAACAGATCGGCATGATTCTATAAACTTTATAACAGCAAAAAAGAATGAAAGTATTATTGATTAACGGAAGTCCGCGGAGCAAGGGAAACACCTGCATCGCCCTGACAGAAGCGGCGAAAGCCTTGCAAGCAAACGGAATAGAAACGGAAATGATCTCTATCGGCACAAAGGCCGTGCAGGGATGCATCGCCTGCAACCGCTGTGCGGAGCTGGGCAGATGCGTGTTCAAGGATGAACTATATAATAAGGTAAGGGAAAAGCTGGAAACGGCAGACGGCATCATAATCGGCTCGCCGGTCTATTATGCCGGACCGAACGGCTCGCTCTGTGCGCTGCTCGACAGACTGTTTTATTCCGCATCGTCTTTGCTGCAATACAAACCCGCGGCATCGGTGGCCGTATGCCGGCGCGGAGGAGCGAGCGCCACGTTCGACCGACTGAACAAGTATTTTACAATCAGCAACATGCCTGTCGTAAGTTCACAATACTGGAACAGCGTACACGGACGGCTGCCGGGTGAAGCCTCGCAAGATGCCGAGGGATTGCAGACCATGCGCACGCTGGGAAACAATATGGCATGGATGCTGAAAAGCCTGAAGAACGGAGGACAGCAGGTGCCTGAAAAAGAAAAAGGCATCATGACGAGCTTCATACGCTGACACGGAAGGATGTCCTTTTCAGCTTCTACGGAAACGGGTTGCGGAAGGCCAGCAGGGTCCGGAGTGCCTTGCCGCAATTATTTTTCACGAAAAACAACCGCCGAATAGAATATCTGAATATTTCTCAGTATCTTTGCAGGCATTACGAACATTTTTTACATTACACAATATGCAGGAAAAAATTATCATCCTTGACTTCGGCTCACAGACCACACAGCTTATCGGACGCCGTGTGCGTGAACTGAACATGTATTGCGAAATTGTTCCCTACAACAAGTTTCCTCATGACGACCCGTCGGTTATCGGCGTCATCCTCTCGGGAAGCCCTTTCTCCGTATACGACGAAAAGGCTTTCAAGGTTGATCTGACAGGCATCCGGGGCAAATATCCCATTCTGGGCATCTGCTACGGAGCACAGTTCATGGCGTATGTCAACGGAGGAAAAGTGGAACCGGCCAACACCCGCGAGTACGGGCGCGCGCATCTGGCGGAATTCGACAGCCAGAACCCGCTGCTGAAGGGAATCCGCAAGAACTCGCAGGTATGGATGAGCCACGGCGATACCATCACGGCTCTTCCGGACAATTTCGGAATAATCGCTTCGACCGACAAGGTTGCAGTGGCCGCTTATCAGGCAAAGAATGAAAAGCTCTGGGGAGTGCAGTTCCATCCGGAAGTTTACCACACGGAAGACGGAACGCAGATTCTGAAGAACTTTGTGGTTGACATCTGCGGAGGAAAGCAGGACTGGAGCGCGGCCTCGTTCATCGAAACTACGGTTGCAGCCCTGAAGGAACAGGTGGGCGACGACAAAGTGGTGCTCGGACTGAGCGGAGGCGTTGACTCGTCAGTGGCAGCCGTATTGCTGAACAAGGCTATCGGGAAAAATCTGACCTGTATCTTCGTGGATCATGGCATGCTCCGCAAAAACGAGTTCAAGAACGTGCTGCACGATTATGAGTGCCTCGGACTGAACGTGATCGGCGTGGATGCCAGCGAAAAGTTCTTTACCGAACTGGCCGGAGTGACCGAACCGGAACGCAAGCGCAAAATTATCGGAAAAGGCTTCATCGATGTGTTCGACGAAGAGGCGCACAAGATAAAGGACGTGAAGTGGCTGGCGCAGGGAACAATCTATCCCGACTGCATCGAATCGCTCTCCATCACCGGAACCGTGATCAAGAGCCATCACAATGTGGGCGGCCTGCCTGAAAAGATGAACCTGAAACTCTGCGAGCCGCTGCGCCTGCTGTTCAAGGATGAAGTGCGCCGCGTAGGACGCGAACTGGGAATGCCGGAACACCTGATTACCCGCCATCCTTTCCCGGGACCGGGTCTGGCTGTCCGCATTCTGGGCGACATCACACGCGAAAAGGTACGCATCCTTCAGGATGCCGACGACATCTTCATCCAGGGCCTGCGCGACTGGAAGACAAAGGACGCCGACGGAAAAGAAACGTCACTTTACGACCAGGTATGGCAAGCCGGAGTCATCCTGCTTCCCGTGCAGAGTGTGGGCGTGATGGGCGACGAACGTACTTATGAGCGTGCGGTTGCCCTGCGTGCCGTAACCAGCACTGACGCTATGACAGCCGACTGGGCGCACTTGCCTTACGATTTCATGGCAAAGGTTTCCAACGACATCATCAACAAGGTGAAAGGGGTAAACCGCGTATGCTATGACATTTCGTCAAAACCGCCTGCCACAATCGAGTGGGAATAACATTTTCCCGCTCTTGACGCAATAAGGAAAGGTGCGCCGGAAACTGGTTCAGACCAGCCCGGCGCACCTTTTTTCCATTTCAGCCGGACGGCGCTCGCCTTATTCCCGGACAGGATCCGGATTCCCGGCAGAAGGCTTGCCGGCAAAATACCGTTTCGCCTCCCCTCTCAGGATAACTTTGGATATGTCTATCCCCGCAGCTTCCGCCTCCGAAATCACACCTTTCGCAACAAGCCGCCTGCCTATCAGACGGAAATATCCTTCCTGCGTGTCCTTCAGCCGTCCGTCTTCCGTAAACGACCACATGAAATGCTTCGGCCTTGGAATGATGGAAGCCAGGAAGATGGATTCTTCCAGCGTAAGGGCGGAAGGGCGTTTCGCAAAATAATAGTCTGCCGCCTCGCATATTCCATAAACCATCGGCCCCCACTCGGCTATGTTCAGATACACTTCATACATCCGCTCTTTCGATGTCAGGCGGCCCGTTTCAATCACCCAGACAATCAGCGCCTCTTCAAGCTTGCGCGCCAGATTCTTGTTGCGGTTCAAAAACACATTCTTCACCAGCTGCATCGAAATGGTGCTCCCTCCCCGTGCGAACTTGCGTTTCTTGAGATCGTAAATCATCGCCTCGCGCAACGCGTCGGTCAGAAAGCCCTGATGATAGAAGAAGGCTCCGTCTTCGCTCTGGAGTACAGCCGTCTGCATGGTCAGGGGAATGCTGTCGAGAGGCACAAAGTGATTCCACGAAGGTCCCACGGCAAAAGTGCGCACAGGACTCCCGCCTTCATAGGCCGTGTATTCAAACTCTCCGGACATCTTCCGCAGATCCGAACGGCCGAACTGAAGAATCCTGAAATCTTTTGACTCCAGCCGCGAGTCAAACTTCAGGCTGTCAAGCAAAGAAAAATCTACGTCAACGAATCCCCTGTACGCCAGTTCGCCGCTCACACGCATACCGTCCAGATGCTCGAACAGTCCCTCGGGAAGGGACGAAAACAGTTCGTCGGCAGGAAACCACGGCTTGTTGACCGAAGCTGTAAAATGCCAGCCGAAAATGCCTTCCGCAGGCTGACCGTTCTTCTCCGCCCGCAAAAAAGGATGAAAAGCCAGCTTGTTGAAGCGGACCGTGCTGGCACTGTCAAGCTCAACGGCGTCCTTCTCCACAGAAATCCGGAAATCAATCGCTCCGTCATTCAGATTGACCGCCGAGGGAGAAAGCCTCCAATGACAGACTTCCAGACCTGCCACCTGCGCCTGGCCCGACAAGCGGACGCTCTCTCCTTTCCGCTCCTGCACAAACCGGCAGTACAGACTGTCGAACTTAATTTCCGCTCCCAGCCGCCGCTTGAGGTAAGGTACGGTCAGGTCGGGCGCGCTGACAGAAAGCGCAAGCCTGCGTTCCGCCGAATTGACTTCTCCTTTTGTCTGCCAGAGTTGGGTGTGCCCGTCTTCTTCAAAGGCAACCTTGCTCTCAAAACGATGGTTGCGGATGACAAACTCCGGGATGCTGAGCCGCACGGAATTGCTGTCTTTCCGCTCAGCGATGTCAATATCCGTCAGCCGGGCATCTGCCGGAAGCAGATCAAACAAGGCATCCAGCAGCAGTTCCGTCTTGCGCGCATAATCCGTTTCCGCGTGACTCCCGGCTGTCCCGGACTGATTCACGAACAGGAAATCATAGTTGGCCGCTTCCTTTTCCTTGAGGAAGTTTACCCTCAGGCCGTCCATGCTTACGCGTTCCACGTCCACCCTTCCGGCCAGCAGCTTCCATGCGCTGAGCTCCAGTTTGAGCGAGCGGAGGGCCAGCAGCGTATCTCTCTGCCTGGGAAGCACATACAATCCTTCCAGCGAAACCTCGTCCAGTCCGTCAAACTGCAATTTGCCGTAGCCGATGTCAATCCGCATCCTTTCCTCCAGACCTGCAATCTTCTTGTCCGCCACATTCCGCAGAAACTGGCTGCGGAAAGCGAAAAGAACTGCACATACGGCCAACGCCGATGCAGCAGCGATTATCCCTATTTTCCGTTTCTTTGAAATCATTTTCCAATGCTTCTAAAAATCCACATCGATGCAAATATAGTCCATAAACGGCAATATCGCACACCGGCCAAACACATTTCTCGGCAAAAGACAAGAAGATTTCAAAAAAAGACGTATCTTTACATCAGATTCAATAACCAATAAAATTTTTAGATTATGGCAAAAAGAAGAATGTTGAAAAAGAAAATTAATGATATCATAGACATTGCAGCAGGATTGTGTCTGATAGAAGCCGCCAGGGCATCGGGCGAAAAGCGCAAAGAATACGGCAAGCTCTTCATGGACATTGACGACATGCGGGATGAAATCATAAAGAGAATCAGCCATACCGAACCGGGAAGCGTGAAGCTTTTCTACAAGAAGCTGCAGGATGATTTCGATAAAGGCATGATCGGATTTTTCGCCAAACTCGAAGAACTGGGAAAGGACGAGTGATATGAAACAGGCTGTCTGCCGTTTCATCTATCACAAGCTGCTGGGATGGAAGGCAAAGGTAAGCGTTCCGGACTTCAAGAAATGTATCATCTGTGCCGCACCGCACACGACAAACTGGGACCTGATCATCGGAAAACTGTTTATCGGAGCCATCGGACGTGAATCCGGATTCCTGATGAAAAAGGAATGGTTTTTCTTCCCGCTGGGAGCGATATTCCGAAGCATGGGAGGGATACCGGTTCATCGCGGGAAACACACTTCACTGGTCGACCAGCTGATCGAACGGGTGAAGCAAAGCGATACGTTTCATCTGGCCATTACGCCGGAAGGCACACGGTCGGCCAATCCCGACTGGAAGAAGGGTTTCTACTACATTGCTTTAGGAGCCGGGATTCCGATTGTACTCATAGGCATCGACTATGAAAAGAAATGCATCTTTGCCGACAAGTATCTCATACCCAGCGGGGACATCGACAAAGACATGAAAGACATCAAGCTCTATTTCAAGGATTTCAAGGGGAAGCATCCCGAGAAGTTCGATATAGGGATGGTACAACCGTCTTGAAGCGCATAACCATCAGAAGGATGTGTCATGACCGGACATCATGCGCAGAAACACCTCGGCACTGCCGGACATTTCTGCCCATGAGATTCCGTTTGTGGCACATCTTTTTCATTTCTTGTCGGCATGGGCGTCCATCATCCGCTGCAGCTTTCCGGAAAGCAGGAAAAGAACAACCGCTGCCGCACCGCTCATGAAAACAAACAGCATGAAGAAATCAAACAGATTTTCTATTCTATACCCCATGAAACTGCGCACCGTTCCGTTCTCCGGATAATAACCGCTCAGAAGTCCCGCAAACTTGTTGGCAGCCGATGTGCTGAGGTACCACACTCCCATCAGAAGAGAAGAAAAGCGGGCTGGCGACAGCTGGTAGACAATTGACAGTCCGATGGGTGCCAGACAAAGCTCGCCCATTGTATGGATAAGGTAAAGCCCCGTAAGCCAAACCATGCTTACCTTCATGTCCGGCTCCACACCTTTCACGCCGAAAGCGATATACAGATAGCCCAAAGAAAGCAGCAGCAGTCCGATTGCCTGCTTCCGGGGAGAACAAGGCTCCATCCCGCGCTTGCGCAGAAAAGACCAGACCGAAGAGAACAGAGGAGCCAGCACTACAATCATGATGGGATTGAACGACTGGAAATAAGAAGCCGGCATCTCCCACCCTCCGATGTGCCGGTCGGTCTGCTCGTCGGCAAAGAAGGTAAGCGACGCTCCGGCCTGCTCATAGGCCGACCAGAAGAATATCACAAAGAAGGCGATGATATAGATGACCCCGATCCGCATTTTCTCTGCACGCGCCAGCGAACGGTCGGTGATGATGACTATCGGCACCACAATGGTTGTGGCATAGATGAGCGAGCCGATCCAGTCGGCACCGGCAAAACAGTGTGAAGCTCCGGCATCCCAGTTCACCGAGAACAGGAGCGTAAGCGCAACCGTGCTGACAGCCATAAGCCACACGCGCGCCGACGATGCTTTCTGACCGCCCCCTGCTTTCTCTTTTTTACGCGCGTCCGCCTTTACGGGAGCCGTTCCCACCGGATTTCCGCAGGGATCACAGATGTATTTGTTCTTGAAAATCTGAAACACGGCAGCGCCGAGCAGCATCCCGATACATGCAGCCAGAAAGCCCCATTTGAAGTCCTCGGGATGTCCCGTATTTCCTACAAGCCCGCAGATCAGCGGAGCTATCGTAGAGCCGACGTTCACCCCCATATAGAAGATGGTGAAAGCCGAATCCTTCCGCTCGTCGTCGTCTGCATAAAGGCGTCCGACCATTGTAGAGATATTGGGCTTGAAGAAGCCGTTTCCAAGAATCAGAAGCCCCAGCCCGCAGAACATCAGGTATTTGGCCAGTCCGGCCTCATGAAAATAACACGCGCTGAGAAAAAGCAGAAACTGGCCCAGGGCCATAGTCAGCGCTCCTGCCACAATCGAACGCCGGTTCCCCCAATAGCGGTCGGCTATGTAGCCGCCGATAAGCGGAGTCAGATAAACCAGCCCCGTATAGCTTCCGTAAACTTGCGATGCCGTTTCCTTGTCGAACAGCAATGCCTGCACCATGTAGAGCATGAACAGTGCCCTCATGCCGTAATAGCTGAATCTCTCCCACATTTCTGTGACAAAGAGAAGATAAAGTCCTTTCGGATGTCCTTTTGTCGTACTCATTCTTTTTTCTGTCGATAAAAATTACCTGTTTTTCATTAACCGACTGCAAAAGTAAGGAATATTTCCTGTTCCGGCAACATAAAGACAAGGAGTGTGCAAAGAATCAGCGAGCTTCAGCCCGGTCAATCAGCTGGAAAGCGGCGGTTACGCGGTCCATAAAATCCGCAGAAGGAGCCACAGCCATCAGCTGGAGGACAAGATCGTTCACGTCCGCCTTCCGGTCAAGTTCAAGCGTCTTCTGCAGGTCCCCAAGCGACTCTTCATATTTTCCCGTTTCCAGATAAAGCTGCGCGCGCGCCTTGTAGTTCTCTGCATCAGACGGACTCAGACGGATCGCTTCGTCGAGATCCTGCTGCGCCGCCTCCCACTGCTTCAGTTCCGTAAGCAGCACGCCGCGCGAATAGCGGGCAAACGAGAGGTATTCGGAATCATCCGCCGGTATCAGCTCCAGGCTCGACTGGAGTGCCTGAAGCGCCAGTTTTGTGTCGCCGCAGCAGTTGCATATCAGCGCCATATAGCAGTGTGCGTAACCGTTGTCCGGATGCTCCGTGATTTCAGCATTCAGGTATTTGTATGCAGTGACCGGATCACCGTCATTGAGCGCTTCCACCCCTTTTACATAGTTGTCGCTCGCCGGACGGGCAGGCTGCCCGGCGTATACAAAGCCGCAAAGAGCGGACAAGCAAGCCAAAAGAATCATTCGTGTTTTCATGGTGTTCTCACAGTTAAATTTCAAACGTCGGCAAATCTATGAACAAATTTGATAACCTGCAACAGAATCCTGCAAAATTCTCACGAGGTTTTATTAGATAGATAAAAAAACGTCTAAGTCTTCAAGGCTCTGGTTGATTATACCGTTGCAAACTTGACATTATAATGTTTCATGGAAAGCCCCAGCTGTTCACCGGCCTGGTCATTGCAGAACTTCAGGGCGGTCTCTTTCACCTTGAACCAGTTGAGATAGTCCTGCATGTACTTTGTGGCGACGCCCCAGAATGTTCCGTTAAGCCATTTCATTTCAACGAGCCGTGGAAAATCGACATTCTGGACTTCCTGAACAAGAACTATATATACGAGTTCACGATGGAAGATTTGGCGCACTATACGGGAAGAAGCCTTGCCACATTCAAGCGCGATTTCAAGAAGATAAGTGATCTGACACCCGAAAAATGGCTTATACGCAAGCGGCTGGAGGTTGCCTACAACTTGATGAAAGAGGGAGGAAACAAGGTTGTGGATGTCTATACCAAAGTGGGATTCAGAAATCAGTCGCATTTCTCGGCAGCGTTCAAAAAGCAGTACGGCATTGCGCCGACGGCGGTGGCGGTCATTGTATAGTTATTTATGGATAATATATTCACTATTTTTGTGGATATTCCACGGAAAAGCATTATCTTTGCAGCACAATAAAACGGATATATGTATATAGAGTTCGATAAAGACTATTTGCGTGAGCTGTTCGAGCAAGGCCGTACAAGTGACAAGAAGCACCGCTACCAGCCCGAAGTAATCAGGGGCTATTACAAATGCGTGATGTTTCTCAAACGCGCTGAAAATGTAGAACAGCTTTACCGCATACACTCCTTGAACTACGAAGTGCTGCAAGGCGACAAGAAAGGTATTTCATCCGTGCGCATCAATATCAAATACCGCCTTGAATTTACAGTCAGGGAGGTTCTCGGCGAACAGGTAATAACCGTATGCCGTTTGTTGGACATCAGTAACCATTATAAATAAGCGCGATATGGAAGCAACAGCAAAGAAAATTTACGCCCCCAACGAGTTGGTTTGTGCGGTGGCCATACATCCGGGAGAAATGCTCAAGGACGAATTGCAGGCACGTGGTATGTCGCAAAGAAAATTTGC
The DNA here is from genome assembly GCF_024733745.1 of Bacteroides sp. ET225. Classification (NCBI taxonomy): domain Bacteria; kingdom Pseudomonadati; phylum Bacteroidota; class Bacteroidia; order Bacteroidales; family Bacteroidaceae; genus Bacteroides; species Bacteroides sp. ET225. The sequence continues at coordinate 108,124 of NZ_JANRHN010000006.1, forward strand.
CGGGATAATCGGTATGCCTTATACGGCATTCAACGAGATAATCAACGGGAAACGTCCGATAACCACCGATACAGCATTAAAAATCGAGGCTGCAACAGGGATTGCCGCAACGATATGGCTCGGTTTGCAGACAGACTATAATATGCAGACTGCCCGGAGAGACAACAAACTTTCCGCCATTTTGGAGAACATACGCAAGTCGGTTGCGGTTCTCTGAAAGGCCGTATGGGTTTGCATGTTCATTTGGACTTTTCACCCACACTATTTGAGCCTCACAGCAATTCCGTTGTGGGGCTTTTGCTTTACCTTTGCATCTGTAATCATAATTATAATACTAAAACAAGGACCGGCAGGGTTAAAAGCCATCTGCCGGTCCTTGTTGTTTTGAATTTATTTCTTGCTTCCTGCTTCTATCTTCTTGATGAACTTTGCCGGATTGCCGCCTACGACGCTCATCGGCGGTACATCATGCGTCACCACGCTGTTGGCACCGACAATAGAACCGTAGCCAATACGCACGCCGGGCAGAACCGTAGCACCAATGCCAATCCACACCTTGTCCTCGATGACAATGGGACGACCGTATGTCGCGCTACGGTTATCGGGATTCGGGTCGTGGTTGATGGTAATGAGGTTAACTTTTGGGGCAATGAACACACCGTCACCGATGGTGATGCCGCCACGGTCGAAGAAAGTGCAACCTTGCTGTATCCAGCATCCCTTGCCGATGCGGATGTTCTTGCCGTAATCCACATAGAACGGGGGCAGCAGTGTCGTACTCTTATCAATCTCCCTGCCTGTAATGCGGTGCAGATATTCATGCACTTCTTCCGGCGTGAGCCAGCCTTTTGCATTCATTTCCGCAGCTGTAGACATCGTGTCGAAGATGGTGCTGATCAGTTTGTCATAGCCCGGCTCGTCGGGTGAGACCATAGCACCTGAAAGGTCTTTCTCGAAAATATCCATATTGTTTATCTGTGTTATTTAGTTCTACATCCTTTATTTTACGGTAATGCCGCCATCCACAATCAGCCCCTGTCCGTTCATATACGATGCCTGCGGACTGCATAGCCACAACACGGCATCGGCTATTTCTTCCGGCTTGCCAAGGCGTCCGGCAGGGATGTCTTTCGTGAACATCTGTTCCAAAGCCGGATTGCGGAGAATCAGTTCGTCCACCATCGCAGTCTGTATCACACCCGGACATACGGCATTGATGCGGATGCCCTGGCCAGCGTAGTCAATGGCTGCCGTCTTTGTCAGTCCTAACACGGCGTGCTTGCAGGCGATATAGGCAGCCTGACCCGGAAAGCCGACAACACCGCCTGCCGATGAGGTATTGACTATGGCGCCTTGCCCTTGTTTCAACATCTGCAGGATTTCATAACGCATACTGTTCCACACGCCTTTCAAATCCACAGCAACCGTGCGGTCGAATTCGTCATCGGTTATTTCCGCCATCGGGCGTTGCGGTGTCTGTATGCCCGCATTGTTATGGGCGGCATCCAAATGTCCGTAGTTCGAGACAATCCAGTCTATCATTTCCTTTACCGCCTGCGTGTCTGACACGTCTATGCGGTAGGCCACTGCCTGATGCCCTTCCGCCACCAGTCTGGCTGCTTGCTCTTTCGGCTCGTTGATGTCTGCCAATACCGTGATATACCCTGCACGTGCAAAAGCCTCGGCACATGCTAGTCCGATGCCCATTTCCGCACCGGTCACCAATGCTGTTTTCATTTCCTTTGCATCCATATTGTTTGTTTTTTTTAAGATTCTGGCGCAAAGGTAACGGGTTTTATAGAGAAAGGCTTTGCCCGTCGGCTCAACGTATTTTGCCGTACAGTTCAAAAGAGACTGTCAGATGCTGTGGGCAGGGGAACAGCCGTACAGCCCCTTGTATGCTTTCGAGAAGTGCGACAGGTTCTTAAAGCCTACGTTGTAGCAAATATCAGTCACTTTCTGTGTGCCGGACAGTATGAGGGCGTGTGCGGCTTCCAGTCTGCGGCGAATCACCCACTTTTGCGGGGACAGGTCGCTCACTTTGCTGAAGTCCCGTTTGAATGTGGCCAGGCTTCGTCCGGTGTAATTGGCCATTTCTTCCAGCGAGAGGTCGTTGGTGTAGTTCTGTTCCATGAAGCTCATGATGTCTATCTTCCACGGATCGGCAAAGTCGAAAAGCGAAGCGTACAGGTTTTTGTCCGTGTTCAGGAGTATGTACAATCCTTCCGTCATCTTCAACTCCAGCAGTTCGTCCGTAGGCCGTATGCCGGAATTGAAATAAGGGGTCATGGACTCGAACAGGCTTACGATGTCGGGGCGGTTGGACGGTAACCTGTACAGACTGACTTTGCTCCGTCGTGCATCTTGCGGCAGGCTTCCCTTGTCCAAGCGATTGTAAAAAACACGCAGAAATTTGTCGGTGAACATCAGGAATATGGCCTTGAACTGCTCTCCTTTGTATGCCTGCTTGGTGAGCTGCACGCTGAAATCTTTGCGAATGAAGGCGCAATCTCCCTTGTGCAGTTTGGTGACCTTTTCGCGTTCCTTTATCTCCAGCTCGCCGGAATACATATAGACCAGCACATGCGAATGGTTACGGTGCAGGCAACTGCTTCCGTTGTCTGAATACATGGCAAGGAAGATGTCTGAGTACCGCAATGTATTGATTCCTTTTGTTTCCATCTTTATATATCGTTTTCCAGTGCAAAGGTAATCATTTGCTTTGACAATCTGTTTGCTGTAAAGCTCATATTTCGGTTAATTGAGGTATAGGAGAAACTTCTCTGGGGGCGACATGGAGATGCTTTTTTTTCTATTCAAAATATTACTAATAAGACCATGGCAACGCTATGGCAGAGAATTTCTTTGGGATTATGAAGTCTGACTGCTGTATATCGAGAATCTTGAATCTCCTGAAGCCTAAAGGCTTTGGGTGAACTACCGCTAAACTGAAGATTTAGCGGCTTCGGAGATACCAGTACCTCCTCTCTTTTCCTGCTTCTTCCTGCCATTGCTTTTTAGGACACGAGGTCGGTCATCCACAAGAGGACAGTCCACAGGCTTGACTTTCCCTCGTTCCGAGGGTAGGGCTTTCAAGCCAAATTCCTTTATATTGCAAGCGGCATTTAAGTCCCGGTCGTGGTGTGTACCGCACTCCGGACAAGTCCAGCTCCGCTCGCTAAGTTTTAATCCTTTGTACAGGTAGCCGCATTTGCCACAGGTCTTTGAACATGGGGCAAATCGGCCTATCTTTATGAGGTTCACGCCATACCACTTGCATTTGTATTCAAGCAGCGTCAGGAACATACCGAAAGACGCATCACCTACCGCTTGCGCTAAGTGGTGGTTACGCTGCATCCCCTTCACGTTCAAATCCTCCATGCAGATGGTGCGCACTTGGCTGTCGTGCGTGAGTGAACGGGTGATTTTATGAAGGTTGTCCTTACGGCTGTCGGCTATGTGTTCCTGCAACCGGGCTACCTTGATGCGGGCCTTGTTACGGTTTGCCGAACCTTTCTGTTTGCGGCTCAAACGCTTTTGAAACAACTTCAAACGGTCAAGGCTTCTCTGCAAGTTCTTCGGATTGCCAAATGTGCGTCCGTCAGAACATATGGCAAGCGATTTGATACCCAAATCAATACCCAAAGCCGTATCGTTCTCTACGGGTGTTGTTAGAAGTTCTTGAATAGCCGTATCAACCAATACAGATGCAAAGTATTTTCCCGAGGGTGTCATACTAACGGTAACAGTCTTTACCGTTCCCTTAAATTTGCGGTGCAGCACGGCAGGAATATCTTTCGCCTTTGGGATTGTGATTGTTCCTTTTTCAGAATCCACACGGCAATGTTGGGGGCAAAGGAAACTCTGCCTGTCCTTACGCGATTTGAAGCGTGGAAAACCTACAGTCTTGGTGTTACGGAAAAAATTGGTGCAGGCTGTATCGAGATTGCGCAAAGCACTCTGCAACGACTGGGAATTAACCTCCGACAGCCATTCATGCTCAGCCTTCAATTCACTCTTCATCAGATTGGTCAGATATACGTTGCCGAGCGTTTCCTTACGTTCCTTGTATGCCGTGATTTTCAAATTCAAAGCCCAATTATAGACAAAACGGCAGCAGCCGAAAGTCTTTGCGAACAAGACCTTCTGTTCTTCCGTCGGATAGATTCTATACTTGTAGGCACGTAACACATGGCAAATGTAACGATTTAATGCGAAACAATGATACAGAAAGAATACATCTCAAAGAATCACTCTAATATTGAAGTCATGGAAACAAACAAAGACCATATACACATGATGATATGCAGCGAACCAAAACTCTCTCCGTTACAAATCGTAAGGAAGCTAAAACAAATGTCAACAACTGCCACGTGGAAAAGGCATGAAAACTGTCTTAGACATATATTTTACAGGGAAAATACATTTTGGACAGATGGATATTTTGTGTCATCAGTCGGAAATGTCAGTCAGGAAACTATAAAAGAATCAAAGCCCGGTTAAATGGAAAGAGTCCGGTACAATACCGAACTCTTTCTATTACGGGATAATGTTTAACTTGTCTAACTTTTGGGGTGCATTTCAGTTTATTTGATACACCCTCTTCGTCTTTATTAAAAAAGTCTTTGCTATTTCGAATCTATCAATAGCCCATTTCTTTTTCCAGGGCGTTATATTTTTCCTTGTCGATCTTCCAGTAAATGTTCAGCAGGAACTGTCCCCACAACTGGCGGTCGTCCGGTTTCAGCGATTTGGCTTTTTCGTAGAAAGGAGCAGCCTTCTTGTAGAGTTCCTCTATCTGCTTTTCATTGGCAGCATATTTCGGATCGTCCATAGAGATCTTAGAGTTCTCTTCTACGATACTCTGGGCCGGGAAAAAATAGCAGTCGCCGATCTTAGAGCTCGATTCAGCCTGGAAATCGCCTCCGGCGGCAATCACGTCATTAAAGGTAGCGATCGCTCCATCGTAGTCCTTGTTTTCATACTGCAGCACGCCCTTCACGTATTTATAGTATGCCGAATTCGGATTCTTCGCGATAATTTCGTCCATTGAAGCCAGAGCGTCGGCAACTTTCCCTTTCTGGATGTAGTAGTCCATCAGGTTGCCCACAAAATATTCCTGGTTCGGGAACTTCTCAACGCCTTCCTTGATCGTGGCCAGCCACTGGGTTGAGTCGGGTGTTTCGCCCTTTCCGTACACTTCAGCCAGACACATCAGCGAGCGGAAGCCCTCTTCCTTGTGGTTCTTGCCGACAGTAGCATATTTCACTACGGCCGAATTGTCTTTCAGCGAGTTGGCAGCCAATGCGGCATAGTTTGCGATCAGAGGAACCAGCGTGTCATTCTTCACGGAAGAGATTTCGTCGAACATTGCGTTCTGCGGAGCATCTACATACAGGCCGAAGTACTTCAGCGCGCCGGCATAGTTTCCGGCATTGTAAGCGTCAGAACCTGCATTGGTCAGCTGCGGACGCACCTTGGCCAACGTTTCAGCCAGTTTCTTTCTCAGTTTCGGTTTTTTCAGCTCGCCGCTCTTCACCTTTGCCTGTTCTACCTCATCACACTTGGTGTAATATTCAAACATTTTGGCAAGGCTGTTGTAGAGCTTCGAAGTGTCTGCCTTTCCGCCCGGCAGATACAGCTTCATGTTCTCGTCGTCATAGATTGACTTCTGGAAGTCGCCTGCAAGTTTCCATGTTTCAGGATCGTTGGCAGTAGAAGGGTCAGTCAGAGCCGGTTCGATGATCTGAGCGGCCTTGGCAGGATCTCCCTTTGCTTTCTTCGCTTCTTTCACCACACTTTCCTGTGCTGACGCAGCGCACACCGTAAAAAGGAATGCCGCTGCTGTAAATAGAACTTTTCTCATAATGGTTTGAATTAGTAATACAATTTATTTTCTGTCATCATTTCTCTCTCATTCTTTCGGTTCGCCCGAATCGTCTGAAACAGCTTCCACGTCCTCCACGTCCGCTTCTTCCTGTTCCGAAGCCACCTTACATACCGATCCGATGCGGTCGTTGCGCTTGCCGAGGTCTATCAGGCGCACGCCTTGAGTTGCGCGTCCCATGATACGCACGTCGGCCACTTTCAGACGGATCGTGATTCCCGACTTGTTGATGATCATCAGGTCGTTTTCGTCCGTCACCGACTTGATGGCAACCAGACAGCCGGTTTTGTCCGTAATGCTCAGCGTCTTCACGCCTTTTCCGCCCCGGTTTGTCTTGCGGTAGTCTTCAAGGTCCGAACGCTTGCCGTAGCCGTTTTCAGAAACAACCATCACGGTTTCAGTCTGGGGATCCTTGATGCAGATCATTCCGATCACCTCATCCTGACCGTCTTCGTCAAGTGTGATTCCCCTTACGCCCGTTGCCGTACGTCCCATTTCGCGCACTGCACTCTCATGGAAGCGGATGGCCCGTCCGTTGCGGTTGGCTATGATGATTTCATTGTTTCCGTTAGTCATGCGCACTTCGATCACCCGGTCGTCTTCGCGGATCGTAATCGCGTTCACGCCGTTCTGGCGCGGGCGGGAATACTGCTCAAGCAGCGTTTTCTTTATCACTCCCTTCTGTGTGCAGAACAGCACGTAATGGCTGTTGATGAACTCCTTGTCGTTCAGGTTCTTCACACGCAGATAGGCAGTCACCGCATCGTCTGCCTCGATGTTGAGCAGATTCTGGATGGCACGCCCCTTCGAAGTCCGGTTTCCTTCGGGTATTTCGTAAACCTTCAGCCAGTAGCACTTGCCCTTTTGCGTGAAGAAGAGCAGCGTGTTGTGCATGGTAGCCGGATAGATGTGCTCGATAAAGTCAGAGTCGCGGGTGTCGCTTCCTTTCGCGCCTACCCCTCCGCGGTTTTGCGCATGGAACTCCGACAGCGGCGTACGCTTGATGTATCCCATGTGCGATATGGTGATGATCATGTCGTCGTCGGCATAGAAGTCTTCCGGATTGAACTCTTCGGAAGAATAGATGATTTCAGAGCGGCGCGGATCGCCGTACTTCTCCTTCACCTCAAGGAGTTCGTCCTTCACCACCTTGCGGCAAAGCTCATCGTTGCTCAGCACTTCTTCCAGATATGCGATCTGCTTCATGACTTCGTCGTACTCAGCGTGAAGCTGCTCCTGCATCAGTCCCGTCAGTTGGCGCAGACGCATCTCCACGATGGCGCGCGCCTGTATTTCAGAAAGCTGGAAGCGGTTCATCAGGTTCGTGATGGCCTCGTTGGGCGTCTTGGCGGCGCGGATGATATGCACCACCTCGTCGATATTGTCTGACGCGATGATCAGGCCTTCCAGGATGTGCGCACGCTCTTTCGCCTTGCGCAGGTCGAAGCGCGAGCGGCGGATAACCACCTCGTGGCGGTGTTCGAGGAACAGCCGGATCAGATCCTTCAGATTCAGCAGCTTCGGCCGTCCGTGCACCAGCGCGATGTTGTTCACGCTGAACGAACTTTGCAGGGCCGTCATCTTGAACAGCTTGTTGAGCACTACGTTTGCGTTGGCGTCGCGCTTCACGTCGATTACGATGCGCATGCCGTCGCGGTCAGATTCGTCGTTGACATAAGATATGCCGTCGATCTTCTTGTCGGTTACCAGCGCGGCTATGCTCTCGATCAGCTCTTTCTTGTTCACGTTATAAGGGATCTCCTTCACAACGATCTTGTCGTGCGTGGGATGCGGTTCGATTTCAGTCTTCGCGCGCATCACAACCCGTCCGCGTCCCGTTTCGTAGGCGTCGCGCACGCCGCTGATGCCGTAGATATATCCTCCGGTCGGGAAGTCGGGCGCTTTCACATACTTCATCAGGCCGTCCACATCGATGTCGCTGTTGTCCAGATAAGCCACACACGCGTCGATCACCTCGCCCAGATTGTGGGTAGGCATGTTGGTGGCCATACCCACGGCAATACCCGAGGCTCCGTTAACCAGCAGGTTCGGGATGCGGGTAGGCATCACGGTAGGCTCCTGCAGCGTATCGTCGAAGTTGTTGGTAAAGTCCACAGTTTCCTTGTAGAGATCCTGCATCATCTCCTCTCCGATCTTCTTCAGGCGTGCCTCCGTATAACGCATGGCGGCCGGGCTGTCGCCGTCGACCGACCCGAAGTTTCCCTGTCCGTCGACGAGCGGATAGCGCATCGCCCAGTCCTGAGCCATGCGGACCAGCGCTCCGTAGACGGAAGAGTCACCGTGAGGGTGGTATTTACCAAGCACCTCACCGACGATTCTCGCCGATTTCTTATGTGGTTTGTCGGACGTGTTTCCAAGCTCCATCATACCGTAAAGGATACGGCGGTGAACAGGCTTGAAACCGTCCCTTACATCCGGGAGGGCGCGTGCAACGATCACTGACATCGAGTAGTCGATGTACGACGACTTCATTTCCTCTTCGATGTTGATCTGTATAATCCTGTCTTGTTCCTGTTGTTCTTGCATTTAAAACAATTATTAATTACTCTTTTTTTGAAGTTCACTAAAAATCACGCTAAAATACGACTTTTACACGATATACAAAAACTTTTCGCGCAAAAAATGCTTGCCGCAGGGCTTCAGATGCCGAATCTGCCACATTATCATGCGGCTATGCGGCAAACATGCGGGCCGCACCGACCCTTTTGGCAGAAAATTTAAGGGGTAAGGGGATCTCTTTTTTTATTTTATATATTATATATAATAAGGTGTGGTCTGCTTTTCGCGTACTCGCTTGCGGTTCCCTCACCCTTGCAACTTACTGCAATACAGATTGTTAAGTGTTACCTTTGCGGTTACCCTCCTTTTTTCCGCCTTCCCCGCGCCGGACACGGCAAACGCCCCGCCCTTTTGCCTGAGCAATGTGGCATACATTTTGCAGGGAACAATTAACGGCACATGCGTCCGACGACCTGCCAAGATAACGTGTAATCCCGTTTAAAATTACCCGTTATCTTCATGAAGATGACGGGTTATCTTACCTCAAAGACCGCGGTCTTTTCAGGCGGATGACGGAACATCTTCACGAAGGCAGAGCCGGAAGCCGCTTTTTTTGAGAAAAGTCAGCCTGATTGCATGAGAAATGTACACGCAGTAAAATAAAATGATGTACATTTGCAATCTGGTTCTAATTATTTTTAAGGAGAAAAACATCAGATGGACAGCCAATTTACACAAAGAGTATCAGACATCATCCTTTACGGCAAGGAAGAGGCCAACCGCCTGCGCAACGGCTACGTAGGGCCGGAACACCTGCTGCTGGGGATGATACGTGAAGGGGAGAACAAGGCTATAGAGGTTCTGGAGAGTCTTTATGTGGACGTGAAGAAAATCAAATATGATTTGGAATCAGTCTTAAGGCAGGAGTCGGCTCCCGAAGAGGGATACGACGAGAATATCACTTTCAACGACAAAGCAACAAGAATATTGAAGGACAGCATACTGGAGGCCAAGCTCATGCAAAGCCCGGCCGCCGACGTGCAACACATATTGCTAGCAATTATGAGAGAAGACAGGAACAGAGCTTCCGAAATCCTGGAAGAATACGACGTGACTTACGGAATGATCGCTGACAGGCTGGCACCCAAGTCGGAACCGCAGGCCGGACTTGATTTCGGCGAGGAGGACGAAGACGAAGAGGAAATGGGCCCGCGCGAAAACAACGGATGGGAAAACCGCCCGTCGGGCGAACAGGGATACGGAGCTGCCACACAGACGCGCTCGCAGAAGGCGAACAACGACACGCCGATGCTCGACACCTTCGGAACCGACATGACGAAGGCTGCCGAAGAAGGAAGGCTCGACCCGGTGGTGGGACGTGAAAAGGAAATCGAACGCATCGCGCAGATTCTGAGCCGCCGGAAGAAAAACAACCCGATCCTCATCGGCGAGCCGGGCGTGGGAAAGTCGGCCATCGTAGAAGGGCTGGCACGGCGCATCGTAGAAAAGAAGGTGTCGCGCATCCTGTTCGGAAAACGTGTCGTCGCGCTTGACATGATGTCAGTCGTGGCAGGAACCAAATACCGCGGACAGTTCGAGGAACGTATCCGGTCGATACTGGGCGAGCTGAAGAAAAACCCGGACATCATCCTGTTCATCGACGAGATACACAACATCGTCGGAGCAGGATCGGCGGCAGGGTCGATGGATGCGGCCAACATGCTGAAACCGGCGCTGGCACGCGGCGAAATCCAATGCATCGGAGCCACCACGCTCGACGAATACCGGCAGAACATCGAAAAGGACGGGGCGCTTGAGCGACGCTTCCAGAAGGTGATGGTGGAGCCTACCACAACCGACGAAACGCTGCAGATCCTGAAGAACATCAAGGAAAGATACGAAGAGCACCACAACGTGAACTACACGGACGATGCGCTGGAAGCGTGTGTCAAACTGACAGACCGCTACATCACCGACCGCAACTTCCCCGACAAGGCTATCGACGCGCTCGACGAGGCCGGATCGCGGGTACACCTGACCAACATCACGGCTCCGAAAGAGATCGAAGAGCAGGAGAAGCTGATCGACGAGGCACGGAACAACAAGAACGAAGCTGTGAGATGCCAGAACTTCGAACTCGCCGCAAGCTTCCGCGACCGGGAAAAGCATTACATGGAGCAGCTGGAAGCGATGAAGCGGGAATGGGAAGAGAAACTGAAGGAAAAGCGCGAAACCGTAGACGCGGAAAAGGTGGCCGACGTGGTGTCGATGATGTCGGGCGTACCCGTGCAGCGGATGGCAGAGGCCGAAGGCATCAAGCTGAAAGGGATGAAAAACGAGCTGCTGTCGAAGGTCATCGCACAGGACAAGGCTGTGGATACGCTCGTCAAGGCGATCCAGCGGAGCCGCGTGGGACTGAAGGATCCGAACAAGCCGATAGGCACGTTCCTCTTCCTCGGACCTACGGGAGTGGGAAAAACCCACCTGGCGAAACAGCTCGCCAAGCTGATGTTCGGCTCTGCCGACGCGCTGATACGCATCGACATGAGCGAATATATGGAGAAATTCACCGTATCGCGCCTCGTGGGAGCGCCTCCGGGCTATGTAGGATATGAAGAAGGCGGACAGCTGACCGAGAAAGTGCGGCGCAAGCCCTACTCCATCGTCCTGCTCGACGAAATCGAGAAAGCGCACCCGGACGTGTTCAACCTCCTGCTGCAAGTGATGGACGAAGGAAGGCTGACCGACAGCTTCGGCAGAACGGTGGACTTCAAGAACACCGTGATCATCATGACTTCAAACGTGGGCACACGCCAGCTCAAGGAGTTCGGCAGAGGCATCGGATTCGCCGCGCAGAACCGTGCGGACGACAAGGAGTACTCGCAGGGAGTCATCACGAAGGCACTCAACAAATCGTTCGCGCCCGAGTTCATCAACCGTCTGGATGAAATCATCACGTTCGACCAGCTCGACATCAACGCGCTGATACGCATCATCGACATCGAGCTGAAAGGACTGTACCAGCGGGTGGAGAACCTCGGATACAGGCTGGAAATCGACGAAGCGGCGAAACGCTTCGTGGCCGAAAAGGGATACGACGTGCAGTTCGGCGCACGTCCGCTGAAACGGTCGATCCAGAACAACCTCGAAGACGGACTGGCAGAGCTGATCATCAACGAGGAACCGAAGGCGGGCGACCGCATCCGCGTAAGCATGAACGAGGCCGGCGACGGACTGAAGATGGAAATCGAAAGAATGTGACAAAAGGCCATGTATACAGACAAAATGTCAGACACTCCGGTGTCTGGCATTTTTTTTGCGAAAAGGACAGTGTTTTATTAAGCAATCAATTTAAACAAATACAGATATGCAGAAAGGCAATATCGGGGTAACGACAGAAAACATCTTCCCCATTATCAAAAAGTTTTTGTATAGCGATCACGAGATCTTTCTCCGTGAGTTGGTTTCAAATGCCGTAGATGCCACCCAGAAGCTGAAGACACTGGCTTCTACCGGCGAGTTCAAAGGCGAAATGGGCGACCTGACCGTTCATGTGAACGCGGACAAGGACAAGGGCACCATCACCATCACCGACCGGGGACTGGGACTGACGGCTGACGAAATCGAAAAATACATCAACCAGATCGCTTTTTCGGGCGCAAACGACTTCCTCGAAAAATACAAGGAAGACGCCAACGCCATCATCGGGCACTTCGGACTGGGATTCTACTCGGCCTTCATGGTTGCCAGGAAAGTGGAAATCGTCACCCGCTCTTACAAGGAAGGCGCGCCTGCAATGAAATGGAGCTGCGACGGAAGCCCTGAGTTCACGATGGAAGAAACCGAACGCGCCGACCGCGGAACGGACATCATCCTTTACATCGATGACGACTGCAAGGAGTTCCTGGAAGAATCGCGCATCCATGCCCTGCTGACCAAATACTGCCGCTTCCTTCCGGTTCCCGTAGCTTTCGGCAAGAAAAAGGAATGGAAGGACGGAAAACAGGTTGAAACCGGCGAAGACAATGTGATCAACGACACGTGCCCGATATGGACAAAGAAGCCGAGCGAACTGAAGGATGAAGACTACAAGAAGTTCTACCGCGACCTTTATCCGATGTCGGACGAGCCGCTGTTCTGGATTCATCTGAACGTAGACTATCCGTTCAACCTGACAGGCGTGCTCTACTTCCCGAAAATCAAGAGCAACATCGACCTGCAGCGCAACAAGATTCAGCTCTACTGCAACCAGGTGTTCGTGACTGACTCGGTGGAAGGAATCGTTCCCGACTTCCTGACCCTGCTGCACGGAGTGATCGACTCGCCGGACATCCCGCTCAACGTGTCGCGCTCTTACCTGCAGAGCGACGCAAACGTGAAGAAGATTTCAACCTACATCACGAAGAAAGTGGCCGACCGCCTGCAGGCAATCTTCAAGAACGACCGGAAGGAGTTTGAAGAAAAATGGGACGACCTGAAGCTCTTCATCAACTACGGCATGCTGACACAGGAAGATTTCTACGAAAAAGCCGAGAAGTTCGCCCTGCTGAAAGATACGGAAAAGAAGTGCTACACGTTTGAAGAATACCGCACGCTCATCAAAGACAGCCAGACCGACAAGGACGGAACGCTGGTATACCTCTACGCCAACAACACCGACGAGCAGTATACTTACATCGACGCTGCCAAGAACAAGGGATACAACGTGCTGCTGATGGACGGACAGCTCGACGTGCCGATGATCAACATGCTGGAGCAGAAGTTCGAGAAAAGCCGCTTCACGCGCGTAGACAGCGATGTGATAGACCGTCTGATCGTAAAGGAAGAGCAAAAAGGCGAAGAACTGCCACAAGACAAACGCGATGTGCTCTCTGCCCTGTTCCGCGGACAGATGCCGAAACTGCAGAAAACAGAATTCGACGTAGAGGCCAAGGCCATGGGCGAAAACGCCGCTCCGATCATCATCACGCAGTCGGAATACATGCGCCGTATGAAGGACATGGCAAACTTCCAGCCGGGAATGGGATTCTACGGAGAAATGCCGAGCATGTACAACCTGGTGCTCAACAGCGACCACAGGCTGGTAAAGCAGGTGCTTGAAAACGCCGAAAGCGCATGCGCCGAACAGCTGGTTCCGGTGGAAGCCGAAATCGCTGCGCTGACCATCCGCCAGAACGAACTCCGCAAAGCGCAGGAAGGAAAGAAGAGCGAAGACATTCCGGCAGCGGAAAAAGACGAGCTGGCCGACGTGGAAAAGAAACTGAACGAACAGAAAGAAGAAAAGACTAAGGTGCTGAACGGCTATGCCGCAGGCAATAAGGTGGTTCACCAGCTTATCGACCTGGCCTTGCTGCAAAACAACATGCTGAAAGGCGAAGCGCTGACCAACTTTGTGAAACGCAGCGTGGAAATGATTTGAAACCGCGCCGTGCAAAAGCAAGCCGTTCCCGGTCCGGGAGCGGCTTTTTTTATGCCCGACACACGGAAATACCGAGATATTTCGTACATTTGCAGATACAACGAAAAACCCATGGAACATCAGAAAGAACTCATATTGATCCGGATCAGCGGAATCGACCGGCCGGGACTGACCGCATCCATCACGGAAATCCTGTCGAAATATCAGGTAGACATTATGGATATCGGACAGGCAGACATCCATAGCACACTGTCATTGGGGATTCTTTTCAAATGCGCCGAGAAAGATTCGGGCAATGTAATGAAGGACCTGCTGTTCAAGGCGTCCGACCTGGGCATCGACCTGCGCTTCTATCCGGTTTCACCCGACGAATACGAAACGTGGGTAAACATGCAGGGGAAAAACAGGTACATCCTCACGCTGCTGGGCAGAAAGCTGACTGCCGAACAGATTTCGGGAGCCACCAAGATCCTGGCGGAACATAACCTCAACATCGACGGCATACGCCGCCTCACGGGACGCATTCCGCTCGACGAGAAAAAGGCCAGCGTAAGAGCGTGCATCGAATTCTCTGTCAGAGGAACCCCGAAAGACCGCGAACTGCTGCAGCACCAGCTCATGAAGCTCAGCTCGTCGCTCGCAATGGACTTTTCGTTCCAGCAGGACACCATGTACCGCCGCATGCGCCGGCTGATCTGCTTCGACATGGACTCGACACTGATACAGACGGAAGTGATCGACGAACTCGCCATGCGCGCCGGAGTGGGCGAACAGGTGAAGGCGATTACCGAACGTGCCATGCGCGGAGAAATTGACTTCAGGGAGAGCTTCACGGAAAGAGTGGCGCTGCTGAAGGGGCTTGACGAAAGCGTGATGAAGGAGATCGCCGAAAACCTGCCCATAACGGAAGGCGTGGAAAGACTGATGTACGTATTGAAGCACTACGGATACAAGATAGCCATTCTTTCGGGCGGATTCACTTATTTCGGCAACTACCTGAAAGAAAAGTTCGGAATTGACTACGTATATGCGAACAACCTGGAAATCGCAGACGGAAAACTCACGGGAAGATACCTGGGCGACATTGTGGACGGAAAGCGCAAGGCGGAACTGCTTCAGCTCATCGCGCAGGTGGAACGGGTGGACATCGCGCAAACCATCGCGGTGGGCGACGGAGCGAACGACCTGCCGATGCTGTCGGTGGCCGGACTGGGCATCGCCTTCCACGCGAAGCCGAAGGTGGCGGCGAATGCCAGACAGTCGATCAATACCATCGGACTTGACGGAGTGCTCTATTTCCTGGGATTCAAAGACTCGTACCTTGAAGAACGCGGGAAACTGTAACGAATAATAATGTAAGATATATGAAGTTTTCAGAACTAAACTTAGAAGACAGCGTCCTGGATGCTCTGGACGCAATGAATTTCCGGGAATGTACGCCCATCCAGGAACAGGCGATTCCGGTCATACTCGAAGGACATGACCTGATCGGCGTGGCACAGACCGGAACAGGAAAAACAGCGGCCTATCTGCTTCCGATACTGAACCAGCTGAGCAAGGGAGGCTATCCGGAAGATGCAATCAACTGCATCGTGATGGCTCCTACACGGGAGCTGGCCATGCAGATCGACCAGCAGATAGAAGGCTTTTCCTATTTCATGCCTGTTTCGAGTGTCGCCGTATACGGAGGAAACGACGGAATCCGTTTCGAGCAGGAGAAAAAAGGGCTTACGCTGGGAGCCGACATCGTCATCGCCACCCCGGGACGTCTGATCAGCCACATCAGCCTGGGCTATGTAGACCTTTCAAAGGTGTCGTTCTTTATCCTTGACGAAGCCGACCGTATGCTCGACATGGGATTTTCGGACGACATCATGCAGATCGTAAAGCAGTTGCCGCAGAAAAGGCAGACCGTCATGTTCTCTGCCACAATGCCGGAAAAAATCCGGCAGCTCGCCAAAACAATCCTCAACGATCCGGTTGAAGTCAAGCTGGCTGTATCGAAGCCTGCCGAAAAAATCATCCAGGCAGCCTACGTATGCTATGAAGCCCAAAAGCTGGGCATCATCCAGTCGCTCTTCAAGGAACAGAAACCCGAACGCGTCATCGTGTTCGCGTCATCGAAACTGAAGGTCAAGGAAGTGGCCAAGGCACTGAAACGGCTGAACCTGAACGTGGGCGAAATGCACTCCGACCTGGAACAGAGCCAGCGCGACGAGATCATGCATGAATTCAGAAACGGACGTGTCAACCTGCTGGTGGCAACCGACATCGTGGCGCGGGGAATAGACATCGACGACATCCGCCTGGTTATCAACTACGACGTTCCGCACGACAGCGAAGACTATGTGCACCGCATCGGACGTACGGCCCGGGCGAACAACGACGGATGCGCCATCACCTTTGTCAGCGAAACGGAACAGACGCGCTTCAAGCAGATAGAGGATTTTCTGGGAAAAGCCATCTACAAGATCCCTGTGCCCGAAGAATTGGGAGAAAGTCCGGTCTATGCACCGCGTTCGTCGCGCCCGGGTGGCGAACGGCGCAAGAAGAAGTCATTCTCCCGCAACAAGGGAAACAACAGGTGGAAGAAAAAGAGCGGCAGTCCTTCCGAAACCCGCACCACCAAGGCTTGAGCAACCGTTTTGCCACAGAAGACACCGGGTTTTCCGTACGCCTGCTGTGATACACCGTTCCTTCTGTGGCGAATCATCCGAAAAAAGAAATATTTCCACATAAAATGACGATAAAATAAATATTTTTGTGTATGTTTGCATAATAAGTTTTTAAAGAAACGTACAACAAAACCTTATACATTTAATTATCATGAGCAACCTTAATGAAATTATTTCTTTTTTCCCGGAAGTTAAGGACGTAAAAGAAATCACTCCGCTGACTGCCGGACTGATCAACCAGACTTATAAGGTGGAAACTGCCGACGCGAAGTCATGCGACTACATCCTTCAGTGCATCAACAACCAGGTATTTCAAGACGTGGACCTGCTTCAGCACAACATCGAATGTGTAACCCGACATATCCGCAAGAAACTTGAAGAGGCTCACGAAACAGAAATCAACCGGAAGGTGCTTCGCTTCGTTCCGGCTGCCGACGGAAAGACTTACCATTTTGACGGGGAACATTACTGGCGCGTATCGGAATTCATCCCCGATTCGCTGACGCTTGACGCCGTAACGCCGGAATCGTCGTACCTGGTGGGACTGAAATTCGGAGAGTTTGAGGCCATGCTCTCAGACATCCCCGAAAAGCTGGGCGAAACCATTCCCGATTTCCACAACATGGAGTTCCGCATGAAGCAGCTTCACGAAGCTGTGGAGAAGAATGCGGCGGGACGCATGGAGAAAATGAAGCAGCTCGTCGAGGATATCGAGAAAGACAGCTATGAGATGTGCCAGGCTGAACGCCTCTACCGCGAAGGCAAGCTGCCGAAACGGATCTGCCACTGCGACACAAAGGTCAGCAACATGATGTTCAACAAAGAAGGGAAAGTGCTCTGCGTCATCGATCTCGACACGACAATGCCGAGCTTCATATTCTCCGACTTCGGCGACTTCCTCCGTTCGGCTGCCAACACGGCTCCCGAAGACGAACCGGACTTGAACAAGATTCATTTCAACATGGAAATATTCAAGGCGTTCGCAAAGGGCTACATCGAATCGGCCAAGAGCTTCCTTACTCCGATTGAAATTGAAATGCTGCCATACGCCGTGAAGCTGTTCCCGTACATGCAGGCCGTGCGCTTCCTGACAGACTACATCAACGGGGATACCTATTACCAGATAAAATATCCGGAACACAACTACGTGCGCACACTGGCGCAGTATAAGCTGTATCAGGAGGTCAAGAAAGCTGAGCCGGAAATGAAGGCCTACATCGCTTCGCTTATCTGACATTGCCATCAGCCATCACAACAAAAGGCGCGGAAAAAGACCGGCAACCGCCAGGTGCTTCCGCGCCTTCCAAAAAATCGGCCTCTTTCGTGGGGCAGCAATGCTTCGTTGCCTGAAAAATGTTTTCGCTGGCAAAGAAGCATATCTTGTTTTACTATGAAAGTTTCTTTATTCGTCAAAGTATGTTTTCCGGCAACTGAAAGCTATTAATCCGGTCTTCCTGACCGTTTCATCATCTCGGTGAAGATGCCTTCGGGAAAAACCGTCTGAAGAATCTGTCGGACCCGGCAAGTTTCTTTAAGGAATATGCCCTACTTACTGTATCCATTATTCTGGCATCGAGAATGACATGCGAGGTGATCGCCGCCTGTTAAGATTGAAACCTACGACTAATTATCGCTTCGATAACGATTGCTATGCGGCACCGCTGAAAACGACCAGTGTCTGGATTGAGCGGTGTTTGAATGAAAACGAGCGAAGAGGGAGCGTTTTCTTCCTCTTTTATCTTTTTTACAGCATGATATTTTATACCTTTGTAAACAGAACTAAGAGATAACAGACAATGGACAAACCCATGAACCGAATAAAAGAAGTGCTTGAAGAACGTGGCATCAAGCAGACTTGGCTGGCGGAAAAGCTCGGCAAAAGTTTCTGCATTGTCAACTCATACGTCTGCAACAGACGGCAACCCAGTCTGGAAGTGCTGTTTCAGATAGCGGAGATTCTTCAGGTAGATCCAAAAGAACTAATTACGAATCAAGTATCCAAATAGAGTATGATCAGAGAAAAGCAAATAGAGGAAAACTTTATCAATAAACTGATAGAGTTGAAATATATATATCGTCCGGATATTTGTGACAGAATCACATTGGAACAAAATTTCCGCAAGAAATTCGAGCGGCTCAATCGTGTCAACCTTTCCGACTCTGAATTTAACCGTCTGTTAGAAGAAATAACTGATCCGGACGTTTTTGCTTCATCCAAGCGCCTGCGTGAGGTAAATACGTTTATGCGTGAAGATGGTACTCCGTTGCAATATACGTTGGTCAATATCAAAGACTGGTGCAAAAATGAGTATGAGGTAATCAATCAATTACGAATAAATACCAGAAACAGCTTTCAGCGTTACGACGTAATCTTGCTAATCAATGGATTGCCTGTTGTTCAAGTAGAGCTGAAGACTTTGGACGTAAGTCCACACCGCGCCATGCAGCAGATTGTGGATTACAAAAACGATTCCGGCAACGGGTATACCAACACCCTGCTGTGTTTCATGCAGCTGTTTATTGTCAGCAACTATTCGAACACGTATTATTTTGCCAACAACAATATTCAGCATTTCAAGTTCAATGCCGAAGAGCAATTCTTGCCTGTTTACCAATGGGCAAGAGAAGACAATAAAAAAGTGGCGTGCCTGGATTCTTTTGCAGAACAATTCCTTCCCAAATGTCATTTAGGCGAAATGATCAGCCGCTACATGGTACTGATAACCAGCGAACAGAAGTTGCTGATTATGCGTCCCTATCAGATTTATGCAGTGAAAGCCATTGTCAGGTGCATTGAAGAAAACCGAGGGAATGGTTACATCTGGCATACGACAGGAAGCGGCAAAACATTGACTTCTTTCAAGGCATCTACCCTGCTGAAAGACAACTCGGATATCGAGAAATGCCTGTTTGTGGTAGACCGCAAGGATCTTGACCGCCAAACACGGCAGGAGTTCAACCGTTTTCAGGAGAATTGCGTGGAGGAGAACACCGATACCGGCACATTGGTGCGCCGGATGTTGTCGACCGATTATGCAGATAAGGTGATTGTCACCACGATTCAGAAGCTGGGCATTGCGCTGGACCCCAACAACCGGAAAAACTATAAAGAACAATTGCTGCCATTAAAAGACAGCCGCATTGTCTTTATATTCGACGAGTGTCACCGTTCGCAGTTTGGCGACAATCACAAGGCCATAAAGGAATTTTTCCCGAATGCCCAGCTCTTCGGCTTCACCGGAACGCCTATTTTTGAAAAGAATGCGACCTACACGAAAGTCAATGGAGAAACGGCGTCCTACAAGACGACAAAAGATATTTTTGAAAAGCAGTTGCACGCTTACACCATAACACATGCCATTGAAGATAAAAACGTGCTTCGCTTCCATGTGGATTATTTCAAGCCGGACGACAATAATCCGCGCAGGGCGGATGGCAGCGTCAAGAAACAGGCTATAGTTGAAACGATTCTGTCCAAGCATGATGCAGCTACCAATGAAAGGCGCTTCAATGCCATTCTCGCCACTTCGTCCATCAATGACGCGATCGAATATTACCGGCTGTTCAGGCAGGTGCAGGAACAACGCAAGCTGAAAGACGATTCATTCGAACCGTTAAATGTGGCTTGTGTGTTTTCTCCGCCTGCCGAAGGAAACCCCGACATCAAGCAGATTCAGGAAGAACTGCAACAGGAAAAGATAGACAATGAACAAGAGCCTGAAAGAAAGAAACAGGCTTTAAAGGAAATCATTGCCGATTATAACAGGCAATATGGAACCAATCATGTCATCGAAGAGTTTGATTCCTATTATCAGGATGTGCAGCAACGCATCAAAGACCAGAAATACAGCAACAAAGACTATCCGCATGCAAACAAGATAGACATTACCATTGTGGTTGATATGCTGCTGACAGGATTCGACTCGAAGTTCCTCAACACGCTGTATGTGGACAAACGGCTCGTTTATCATAATCTGATACAAGCTTTTTCGCGTACCAACCGCATTCTGAACGATACGAAGCCCTACGGAAACATCCTGGATTTTCGCGGGCAACAGGATGCTGTGGATGAAGCGATATCCATGTTTTCTGGAAATGAAAAGGATGTGGCCAGACGGATCTGGCTGGTAGAACCTGCATCAAGCATCCAGCAAAAATACAAGGAGGCTGTGGCAGGATTACGCAGCTTCATGCAGTCGTACAATCTGGAATTCAACGCTTCGGAAGTGGCCAACTTAAAGGGAGATGAGGCAAAAATAGGCTTTATCAATCGTTTCAAAGACATACAACGCTACAAGACGCAGCTCGACCAATACGTTGACTTTACAGATGCTACGGATGCGACCGCAGTGTCCGACTTCCGACCCGAGTACGGTTTTACAGACGATGATCTTCTCGCTTTCCGGGGAGCCTATCTGAACCTGGCTTATAGCTTGAAGAAAAAGCGGGAAAAGCCTACGGAACCTGTTTCTCCGGAGATTGAGGATTTGGACTTTGAGTTTGTTCTGTTTGCTTCCGCCATGATTGACTACGACTATATCATGGACCTTATAGCCAAACAGTATGGCGGAACCGGCGTCAAGATAAAACTGACACGCGAACAGCTGGTAAATATTGTTTTATCAAACTCCAATCTGATGGACGAGCGCGACGACATCATCGCCTACATCAACAGTTTGGAAGAGGTCAACGGAAAAACGGAGCAGGAAATCAAAGAAGGCTACACTCGATTTAAAGCGGAAAGATACGCAAAGGAGATAGATTCGATTGCCCGCAAATACGGAATTACCGTTGAGGCATTAAATGATTTCATCAATGGCATCATGGAACGGAAAATTTTCGATGCCGAAAAATTGACCGATTTGCTGGCTCCGCTCAACTTGGGATGGAAAGCACGGGCTAAGGTTGAATCAGCTTTGATGACAGATTTGATTCCGTTGTTAAAACGAAAAGCGGAAGGAGAAGAAATATCTGGACTGTCGGCGTATGAAGAATAAGGATATGGCAAAAGAAAACGAAATAAAAACGGCTGTCCCTGCTTTGAGATTTCCTGAATTTCAAGATACAGAAGGATGGAAAGAATATAAGCTGAAAAATCTCTGTGAAATAGGAAATGGTAAAGACTATAAACATTTAAGCAGTGGAAATATTCCACTTTATGGCTCTGGTGGGTATATGACCTCTGTTGATGATTTTCTATATGATGGAGAAAGCGTTTGTATAGGAAGAAAAGGAACTATCGACAAGCCTATATTCCTCACTGGAAAATTTTGGACTGTGGATACGTTATTCTATACGCATTCTTTCAACAATTGTTTACCTAAATTTTTATACCTAATATTTCAGAAAATCAATTGGTATAAATATAATGAAGCAGGAGGAGTTCCAAGTTTGTCTAAGACTACAATAGGAGAAATTAATGTTTTTGCTCCAGTTGGTAAAAAAGGAGAATTGAAAGAACAGCAAAAAATAGCCGATTGCCTCTCTTCTCTTGATGAATTGATTGAAGCAACTACCCAAAAAGTTGAAACGTTGAAAGAACATAAAAAAGGGTTGATGCAGCGATTATTTCCTGCGGAAGGGAAAAATGTACCTGATTTGAGGTTTCCAGAATTTCAAGGGACATCAGTATGGCAAAGTACTCTTTTGGGGGCAGTTGTAGATTATGAAAATGGTAGAGCCCATGAAAATGAAATTGATGAGGAAGGCAATTTTATTGTCGTGAATTCTAAATTTATTTCTACAGATGGAGAGGTCGTTAAGCGAACAAATACTCCATACTGCTTAGCTGATAAAGAGGATATTTTAATGGTTTTAAGTGACGTTCCAAATGGTCGTGCCATTGCAAAATGTTTTTTTGTCGACCAATCAGGAAAATATACTGTAAACCAACGAATATGTAGATTGCGATCTAAGAACATAAATAGTAAGTTATTGTTCTATCTGATCAATCGAAATCCCTATTTTCTATCATTTGATGATGGAGTTAAACAAACTAACCTAAAAAAAAGCGAAGTACTTGAATGTCCTTTGATGATACCTTCTTCACCAATAAAGCAACAAAAAATAGCCGATCTTCTTTCGTCAATAGATGATTTGATAATAGCAACAGGGCAAAGAATTAAATCATTAAAAGAACATAAGAAAGGATTGATGCAACAATTATTCCCCAAAATCTAATTTGTAAGAATATGGATTTATCGCAGATTGCCGAACAAATAAAGGATGCTTCAGAAAATATCTTTCTGATTTATGCATTCAATTCAACAGGAAAAACACGTCTTTCCGTTGAATATAAAGAAACTGCAAAGAATACAGACGGCCGCCAGACAGGTGTTTATTATAACGCCTTTAGCGAAGACTTATTTGTTTGGGACAATGAACATACAAAGTTAAACATCGTTTCCAGCAGTTTGAACCAATACCATAGCCAGCTGAATGAATTGGATGTCATGGATAAATTGAAGCCTTACAATCCTAAATATGATTTTAGATTTCAATCCCATGAAAATCTGGAGCAGGGATTTGCCTCAATTTCTTTCTTTATGAAAGAAGATGAAGAGCAACATCCGGTTAAAATTTCCAGAGGTGAAGAACGTATATTTATATGGTGCTTCTTTCTGGCCTTGCTTGAGGTGGACAGCTGGACGGGAGAGCAAAGCGATTACTTCTTTATTGACGATCCTGTCTCCAGTATGGACGATCATAATATCTTCATCACAGCATTCACTTTGATGAACTTGATAGAAAATCATTATGAAAGGAAGAAAATAATCATCACAACTCATCATATAGGACTAGCTACCATTCTTAGCGATTGGCTGTCCAAAGGTGAAAAAGCTGGTAAGTTTAAAGCGATCCGACGGGGTGAGAAAAATAAATATAAGATCTCGATTCTTGAAAAGATTGGAGACCAATATGAATTATCCAATCCAAGAAACAGCGTTTTACTCTATCACTTAAGAGTTCTACAAATATTGGATACAGCCATTCAGGAAGATTCGTTGGAAGTATATCACCTTGCTTTATTAAGACAAGTGCTGGAGAATATAGCTTCATTCTTGGGAGTCGGACAATTTCAGTATGTCCTTCAACAAATTGGATTTACGGAAGAATCCGGAAGAATGGCCGATATAATCAACGCATTGACACATCAGAAAGTTTACTATCCGCAAGTCGGTGTGATGGTTCCAGACAACAAACAGATTCTCATAGATGTATATAATGCACTGATGGGAAAATATCATTTCGTTTTGCATAATTAAATATTAGTATATATGACAGCAATAGAACAGCATAAATTAGGAAAAGTACTTTGGGCGATAGCGGATGCATTGCGCGGCTCCATGATGGCCGATGATTTTCGCGACTATATGCTCTCGTTTATCTTCTTACGCTATCTTTCGGAGCAATATGAAGAAGCTGTAAAGAAAGAGTTAGGCTCTGATTATCCAGAAACTCCTCAAGACGTTATGGATAAATTAAAAGTCAATACTCCTTTACAAATTTGGTATGAAGAGAACCCTGATGATATAGCTGAGTTCGAACGGCAAATGCGCCGTAAGGCCCATTATGTGATACTGCCCAAATACTTGTGGGGAAATATTGTAGAATTGGCCCGTACACAAGACAAGGAATTGCTCGACACGTTGGAAAAAGGATTTAAGTATATCGAGGAACAATCGTTCGACAGTTCGTTCCGTGGATTGTTTTCGGAAATCAATCTGCATTCCGACAAACTGGGCAAGACATACGAGGAAAGAAACACCATGCTCTGTAAGGTCGTTACGGAAATAGCCAAGGGCATTTCAGAGTTCTCTACCTCAACAGATTCATTGGGTGACGCTTATGAGTATCTGATTGGTGAGTTTGCGGCCAACTCAGGACAGAAAGCCGGAGAGTTCTATACGCCTCAAATGATTTCTTCCATATTGTCCAAAATCGTATCATTGGACAGCCAAGACCCGACAACGGGAAAGAAGACCAAGATTGACCGCGTACTTGATTTCGCGTGCGGCTCAGGCTCCTTGCTGTTGAATGTGCGCCATGAAATGGGAAGGCATGGAATCGGCAAGATTTACGGACAGGAAAAGAACATTACAACCTACAACCTGGCACGGATGAATATGTTGCTGCACGGAGTAAAAGACACTGAATTTGAGATACATCATGGAGATTCTTTGCTGAATGATTGGGATATTTTGAACGAAATGAATCCTGCCAAAAAGATGCAGTTTGACGCAATCGTTGCCAATCCTCCTTTCAGTTACCGCTGGGAGCCGACAGAAGAAATGGGGAAAGACTTCCGTTTCAAGAACTACGGCCTTGCGCCCAAATCAGCGGCAGATTTTGCCTTCCTCCTTCATGGCTTCCACTTCTTGCATGAGAACGGGACAATGGCTATCATCCTGCCTCATGGCGTCTTGTTCAGAGGCGGCAAGGAAGAACTGATCCGCGAAAAGCTTTTGAATGATGGCAACATTGACGCCGTCATCGGCTTGCCGTCCAATTTGTTTTATTCAACAGGTATCCCCGTCTGTATATTAGTGCTGAAGAAATGCAAGAAGAGCGATGATGTACTGTTCATTAACGCTAGTGAATACTTCGAGAAAGGAAAAAGGCAGAACGCATTGCGTGATACGGATGTAAAAAGAATTGTAGAAACGTACCAGTACAGAAAAGATGTCGAACGATACTCACGTTGTGTATCCATGTGCGAAATCAAGGATAATGGCTACAATCTGAATATCTCCCGTTATGTAAGTACTGCCAAAGAAGAAGTTCCGATTGATTTGGAAGAAGTGCATAAGCAGCTTGTTGATATAGACAAGAAAATAGAAGATGCCCGGAACAAACACAATGCTTTTTTAAAAGAATTGGGATTGGATTTCGTCTAAAGCTACATGAAACTGATTAAATATGAATTAATATCAAATCCGTTTCAACCTCTGTTTCAGAAATGCGCTGGTCAGAACCAATTACAACAACTACTCGAAAGGGATATCGGCTACAACCGAATTCTTAGAATTGTTTTTCAGAAACTGACTGTTTGGAGATAAAAACGAATTGCATAACCGGGCATTGCATATCGCAGTTCTCCAAAGTGACAACACGGATAATTCAAAGAGCCAAAATGGCACTTTGAATGGCACTTTGGATGAAATTGCCTTAAGGACCATCCCAACGCTACACAGGCTGAGATGGCAGCTCATATTGGAAAATCTCCCCGAACAGTCAAACGCATGACTCCCTCTTTGATAGGGCGTGGATTGCTTGAACGGGAAAACGGAAAAAGAAATGGCAAATGGATTGTCAAAGATATAAATTTGAATCTCTAAAGAGTTCAAATTTTACTCAGGTTTATTTTGCGAATTGTTTTCAAGAGCACATGCCGGAAAACTGGCGTTTTAGTTCTTCAAAAAACAACCGGGCAGGTTCTGCTTTGGCAAAATTGTTGTACATTTGCTCCTGCTCATTAACATACTGTCAATAATACTGAAAGCACCATGAACACGAAACTATTTTCCACAGGACTGCTGGCTCTTGCACTGGCCGCGGCTTCATGCACACCGGATCCGAAGAAACAGACGGCAGACGGAACGACTCCCTTTCTTCCGCCGCTGATGGGATGGAGCTCGTGGAACACGTACCGCGTGAACATCAACGAAGAACTTATCAAGAAACAGGCAGACGCCCTTGTATCTACCGGACTGAAAGAAGCGGGCTATACTTACATCAACATTGACGACGGATTTTTCGGACATCGCGATGAAACGGGGAAGATGCATGCCCACCCGCAACGCTTTCCCAACGGAATGCGGACCGTGTCGGACTACATCCACTCGCTGGGACTACGCGCGGGAATTTACTCGGACGCAGGCAACAACACATGCGGATCCATCTACGACAATGATGCCAACGGCATAGGAGCCGGACTGTACGGACACGAGCAGCAGGACATGGAACTTTATCTGAAAGAGTGGAACTACGACTTCATAAAGATAGACTATTGCGGCGCCCAGGAACTGGGACTGGATGAGGAAAAACGCTACGAAACCATCTGCGATGCCATCCGGAATACCGGAAGAAAGGACGTGTCCATCAACATCTGCCGGTGGGCTTTCCCGGGAACATGGGCAAGAAGGCTGGCACGCTCATGGCGCATCAGTCCGGACATTTCTCCCGACTGGCGTTCTGTCAGAAACATCATCGCAAAAAACCTCTACCTTTCGGCTTATGCCGGAAACGGACACTACAACGACATGGATATGCTTGAAATAGGCCGCGGACTGTCGCCTGCGGAAGAAGAAACACACTTCGGGATGTGGTGCATCATGAGTTCTCCGCTGCTTGTCGGCTGCGACCTCACCGCCATCCCCGAAGCTTCGCTGGCATTGCTGAAGAATCCGGAACTGATAGCCCTCAACCAAGATTCCCTGGGACTTCAGGCGTACGTGGCATGGCGTGAAGGCGAGGCCTATGTGCTGACCAAAGACATCAGGCAGAAGCGCGGCAAAGTGCGTGCCGTTGCCTTCTACAATGCCTCCGACAGCGCAAAGACGTTCAATGTTCCGCTGCATGCATTAGAGCTGGGAGGGCGGACCAGCGTGCGCGATGTCGTGAAGCGGACAGATTTGGGCACATTCGAGCATGTGTTTGCCTGCACAGTGCCTGCCCACGGAACGCTGGTTTGCCGCATGGAGGCCGAACGCCGCCTGGAACCGGAACGTTACGAGGCCGAACGGGCCTTTCTGCCCTGCTTCGACGATTTGGGCAAACAGCCGAAACCCGTACTGTATCTCGCTTCCCCGCAATGCTCCGGCGGGATGAAAGTATTCCGGCTGGGAGGACGGGAAGAAAACTTTGCCGAATGGCCGGAGGTATACAGCGAAAAGGGAGGACAGTATGAAATGACAGTCAGCTACTGCTCGCCCTCTCCCCGCAAGCTGGAAGTATGGGTGAACGGCACGCTCCATGAACTTTCCAATCTCAGCTCGGGCAGTTCAGACAGCGTAGCGTCGGCAACGCTTCCGGTCACGCTCGTCCCGGGATACAATGTCGTCCGGATGGGAAACCGCTACGGATGGGCGCCGGACATCGATTGCTTCACGCTGAAGCAGGCCGTGCCGGAATAAAAATCAGCTTTCATTTGTCATTGGCAATCCGGATCTATGTGAAAAGAAACGGGAATGAGTGACAGGCACGCCCAAACAGCGTTTTTTAGAGAAAGCCCGCTGGAACTGTGCGAAAAAATCACTATCTTTGCAACCGCAATCATGAAATGACATCACTTGTTATAAGCAGGGACGCCTCGCATAGAATGACGCATGTCATTTTCACACAGCAACAAAAGACTTTCTCTATGCACATCAAACCAATTCTAGTAATGGGGATAGCGGCCGCTTTGCTGGCTCTTTCTCCAGCGAAAGCGTATACGCAGGGGGATTCTCTCTACCTAAGTGTAGACCAGCTCTTTGAAAAAGGAATGGAGCAGAACTTGCAGCTCGCCGCCGACAGACTGAGAGAAAAAATGGCGGAAGAACGCAGAAAAACGGCACGGACCGGAAGGCTGCCCGACATAGAAATCGGACTGAACGGGGGATTCGTGGGACAGCCCGTCATCTTCGAGCGAGGACTCTCCGATCCCACCTATCCCGACTCGCCCGACTGGTCGCAGAACTATGCGGTGAACCTCACGCAGCCTCTGTACCATGGGGGAAGAATAAAGTATGCCATACGCCAGGCCGACATCGAAAGGGAGATAGCCGCCCTGCAGACTGCCACAGACCGGGCTGACATCAAACTGTCGCTGCTGAGGCAGTATCTCAACCTGTTCAGCCTGTACAAGCAGCACAGGGTGCTTTCACGCAACATCAACGAGTCGGAACGGAGGCTCAAGGACATCCGGCAGATGAAGGAAGAGGGACTGATCACCAACAACGATGTGCTGCGGAGCGAAATGCAGCTCACAAACGACCGGCTTTCTCTGCTGGAAACGGAAAACAACATCCGGCTCGCATCCCAGCAGCTCGACATCCTTTTGGGCCTTGAAGAAGACTTGCTGCTTTGCCCCGACACCGCACTGCTGGGCAAGGCTTACACGCTGGAAAGCTATGCTGACTATATCGGACAGGCTTACGCCAACGACCCGGCCATGCTGCTGAGAAAGAAACAGACCGACCTTGCACGCAACAACATCGATGCGACACGCGCGGCACAGATGCCACAACTGTCACTCTATGCGGCAAACACGCTGGCGCGTCCGGTATCGCGCACGCTGGCCGACATGTACAACAACGCATGGAACGTAGGACTTTCGTTTTCATATCCCCTGTCGGCCCTCTACCGGAACAGGCACAGGGTGAACGAAGCCCGGCGGCAGGCCGAACTGTACCGCAATGCCGAAGAACAGCAGAAGCAGCAGATACGCGTAACCGTGCGCAACGCCTACCTGAAACACAGCGAAGCGCTGGCACGGGTTGACGCCCTCAAGCTGTCGGTGAAGCAGGCGGAAGAGAACTACCGCATCATGCGCAACCGATACCTGAACCAGCTTGCCATACTTACCGACCTGCTCGATGCGGACAACCTCCGCCTGAACGCCGAACTGCAACTCACCACGGCACGCACGCAAGTAGTCTACACGTATTACGAACTTCTGCGCGCTGCCGGAAAATTAAAATAGCCACAACAAACAAAAGGAACACCACTATGAGCTCAATCGAAATGAAATACAAGCGGCTGAAAAGACGCAAACGACGCAATATCATCCTGAACACGGTATGTATGCTGATAGCCAGCTCCGGACTGCTCTGGACAGTCAACTATTTCTGGCGGTATATCAGCTACGAAATCACAAACGACGCTTTCGTCGACCAGTACATCTCGCCGGTAAATATCCGTGTGTCAGGATACATCCAGGACGTGCGCTTCCGCGAACACCAGTTCGTGCGCAAAGGCGACACGCTGGTGGTGATCGACAACCGCGAATACCTCATCAGACAGAAAGAGGCAGAGGCAGCCCTGATGGACGCGCAAGGTTCGAAGGGGGTGCTCCGCTCAAACATCGAAACATCCGAAACACGCATCGGAGAACAGAACGCCACGCTGGAAGAAGCGAAGGCCCGGCTCTGGAAAGCCGAGCAGGACTTTCACCGCTACGAACGCCTGCTAGAGGAAGAATCTGTGCCCGCACAGCAATACGACCAGGCCAAGGCCGACTACGATGCCGCACGGGCGCGCTACAACGCCCTCGTCAAACAGAAAGATGCCGCACGCTCGCAGTATGCTGAAACGAACAAGCGGAAAGTGAACGTCAAGGCGGCCATCCTGCGCGCCGAAGCCGCACTGGACCTTGCCAACCTGAATCTTTCATACACGGTGGTCACGGCTCCCTACGACGGCTATATGGGGCGGCGGACGCTGGAACCCGGGCAGTATGTTTCGGCCGGACAGACACTCTCCTACCTCGTCCGCCAGTCAGACAAATGGATCACCGCCAACTACCGCGAAACACAGATAGCCAACATCTACATCGGACAGCCCGTAAGAATCAAAGTAGACGGAGTGCCGGGCAAAGTGTTTCACGGCCACGTTACGGCAATCTCCGAGGCAACCGGCTCGAAATATTCGCTGGTTCCCACCGACAACTCGGCAGGAAACTTCGTGAAGGTGCAGCAGCGGATCCCCGTGCGCATCGACCTGGACAATGTGACGGCAGAAGACATGAAGCAGCTCCGCGCCGGAATGATGGTAGAAACTGAAGCGCTGAAGAGATGATGACGGCCCAGCAACTAGACATACCGGTTCGCCGGTGGGTGCCCGACTGGGTGGCTGTAGGCCTGGTGTTCTTTATCATCCTTCCCGTCACCATGCTGAACGGAACATACACGGGAAGCATGGTAGAAGTGTCGAACACGCTCGGAGCCTACACCGAAGACATCACCATCGGCTATTATGCGGCATCGGCAGGAATGGCCATCGCCTATCCCATCGTGCCCAAGGTGCTGAACTCCTTTTCAAGCAAGTCCCTGCTGCTGGTCGACCTCACCCT
This sequence comes from Bacteroides sp. ET225, assembly GCF_024733745.1. Classification (NCBI taxonomy): domain Bacteria; kingdom Pseudomonadati; phylum Bacteroidota; class Bacteroidia; order Bacteroidales; family Bacteroidaceae; genus Bacteroides; species Bacteroides sp. ET225. The sequence goes on from NZ_JANRHN010000006.1 coordinate 138,678, forward strand.
CCAGTTCCTTCTGAGCTGGATCTGCGCACGTTCCGCCAACACCGAACTGCTCATCACCTTCAGTTTCGTCATCGGCTTCCTGAAAGGTTTTCTCATGCTGTGGCTCATCCGCCGCATCAAGTTCATCTTCAGCCCCGGCGACGTGCGAAGCGAGTTCTATGCCTACTTTTATCCGCTGGTCTTCAGCGGGGGACAGCTTTCGATGATTGTCACGGCTCTTCTGGCTTATCATTATGACTGGAAGTACATGTACTACTTCATGATGATGATGCTCATTCTGGCCATTCTGTTCGTCATCATCCTGCTCCGCCACGACCGCCCGTCAAAAGGAGTGCCGCTCAAGGAACTCCACCTGCGCGAAATGATCATCATCTCCACAGGACTGCTGATGCTGATCTATGTCATCACCTACGGAAAAATATCCGACTGGATGGCATCGCCCAAGATCTGCGTCTACATCGTGATCGCCCCGCTGCTCGTCGCGCTTTTCCTCTGGGAGCAGTTCAACTCTCCGAAACCTTACGTCAGTCTGAAGCCCATGTTCCAGTGGAAAGCCATCCTGGGTTATTTCTACATGATACTGGTCATGTTCTTCAGCACATCCACCACGCTGTTGAGCAACTACATGACCAGCATACTGCGCGTAGACAATGTGCACAACTACACACTGTACATCTATCTGCTTCCCGGCTATCTGCTGGGAGCCTTCATCTGCTTCTGGTGGTTCAGATGGCAGCGCTGGCGTTTCCGTTTCCTCATTGCCGGAGGGATGGCATGCTTCGTGGTCTTCTTCGGAATGCTCTACTTCACCATCTCGCCCGACAGCACCTACGAGCAGCTGTTTGTTCCCCTTTTCTTCCGGGGGCTGGGCATGATGGTGCTACTCATCGCCTTCGGACTGTTTGTTGTTGAAGACCTCAACCCGAAACTGCTTATCTACAACGCCTTTTTTCTGATTACATTCCGCGCCGTGCTTGCCCCGGTAATGGCTTCCGCCTTCTACAGCAACATGCTGTACCGGCTCCAGCAGAAATACATGGTGCAGCTCTCAGAAAACATGACGATGGTCGACACCCTCGCAGCCTCGCGCTATACGTCCGCTCTCGGAAACAACCTTGCGCAGGGACGCGGCATCGACGAGGCGATGCAGCTGGCAACCAACAGCCTTTACAGCGTGCTGCAAGAGCAAAGCATGCTGCTCGCACTGAAACACATGCTGGGCTGGATGTTTGTCGTGACACTCGTCATCGCCGTCATTTCACGTTTCGTGCCGTTCCACAAGACCGTCCGGGTGCCGGTGGTGCGCATGGGAGAAGACATGGTGTGACAACGGACGCACTGCTCCTCTGCCTGTCTTTCTGAAACAAAAGCAGAGGAGCAGACATGGCTGAAAGGTTAAAGATAACAAAAAAAATGCCGCCAATACCTCGCAGACAGCCTCTGGCAGCGGATGCAAGAAAAAGAATCGGAAACAGTTTTGTTTCTTAACAAAAAAACAGTATCTTAGTATATTAAAAATCCAAGAATATGGACATGCGCATCTTTCAAGTTAAAACAAACAAAGCGCTTCCAGCTATGGGAAGTATACTTATCGCTTCCCCATTATTGTCTGATTATCACTTTGCCCGTACGGTTATTCTGATGGTTACTCATAATGAAGAAGGAAGTATGGGGATTGTGATGAACCAAATGTTTCACCACGATATTACACTGAACGAACTTATTCCGGGATTGGACTCGGTTCCGGGGATTCCAGTATTCAAGGGGGGGCCTATCGGCAGGGACACCATCTTTTTCATTCATACGATCAATGCGCTCGAAGGCGCGCTGAAACTCAACAATGAACTTTACCTGAACGGCAACTTCGGAGAACTGAAACAGTATATCCTTCAAGGCAATCCGGTAGAAGGCCATATCCGCTTTTTTGCAGGGTATGCAGGATGGAGCAACGGACAGCTGCAGAGAGAAATACAGGAAAACAGCTGGATGGTGGGGAAAAGCCACAGCGACCAGCTGCTTGACTATCATAATGCGAAACTATGGAATGACAGCATGAACGGTCTGGGACAGAAATACAGTCTTTGGGCTAAATACCCTATATACCCGTCATTCAACTAATCCGTTCCCCGAATTGATTTTCTGAAAAAGAACGGCATCCTGAAACTTGCTCCCGGTCTTTACCCAATCTTTCAGTGCTGCAACCTCCGCATAGCCCGCCGACCGGAAAAGAGCGAGTGAAGGCGTGTTCTGCCGCGGCACATAGGCATACAACTGATGAATGCCCAGCAGGCCGAAGCAGTGCCGCTCAAGCATCTCCAGCGCCTCACGGGCGACTCCCTGTCTGCGCATGTCTTCCCGCACCACAAGGCCTACTTCCGCACGGCTGTGCCTCGGATCGAAAGTGCAAAGGTCGATGATTCCTGCCACACCTGCCGTTTCGTGCTGGATCATCAGGCGCAGCTGGCGGTCGATGTAAATGTCGTTCTGCATCTCTGCAAGATACCGTTTCATCTGATAGCGCGAGTAAGGGCCGGTGGCAGTTCCTACCTCCCACAGTTTCTCGTCATTTTCAATGGAGAGCAGCACATCCAGATCTTCCGGCTCAGGAGCACGCAGGCGGATTCTTTTCTCAGTTTTCATGGCCTTCTATATTTGACGTGTCGTTTTTCTGCAAGTCAAGCTCTTCCACCATGCGCCTGTATCCCGGAACACAGAAAAGAGAAGCCAGCATCACCATGCCGGCGCAAAGAAGTCCGGTCGTATTCATGGTCGTGTAATAAGCAGTCATGTTAAAGAGCGAAGGCACGACAAGCATCGCCATCCTTACCTCGCTCCAACGGCGGTAACTTGTCAGCGCTTCGGAGATTGAAAGCTTCCTGACATACTTTACCAGCGACAGATGGAACATGCGGAGCGAAAGAGGAATCATGCACAAGGCAAGAAGTATTCCCGAAGCCTGCATGATATAATCCATCTGCGCATCCCCCACAAAAGCTCCTTGAGGCAGGGTGTCGGTTTCATACAACACGACCAGCGCAACATTCAGCACCCAGAACAGGGCATACTCCGCTTTCAGCAGGCAGAGCAGTTTCTTTATTTTTTCTTCCATTCCCAATAAAATTTACATTGTTCCGGTAAATGCGGTACGGTTCAAAATCGAACGTCCCAAAGTAACCTCATCCGTATATTCCAATTCATCGCCCACAGAGATGCCGCGCGCAATGACGCTCAGCTTCACGTCCAGACCGCTCAGCTTGCGAAAGATATAGAAGTTGGTCGTATCGCCTTCCATGGTAGAGCTGAGCGCGAAAATCACTTCCCTGACGCCGCCTTCCCTGACACGTTCCACCAGACTGTCGATCTCCAGATCCGAAGGGCCCACTCCGTCCATCGGCGAGATGACTCCTCCCAGCACATGGTACAGTCCCTTATACTGCTGGGTGTTCTCGATTGCCATCACGTCGCGTATATTCTCGACCACACACACGGTAGACGCATCACGCAAAGGATTGGAGCAGATGCCGCATACTTCCGTATCGGATATGTTATGGCAGATCTTGCAGTATTTCACTTCATGTTTCAGCGTGGTCATGGCATTGCTGAACGCTTCTACGGCAGACGTGTCTTGCTTGAGCAGATGCAGCACCAGGCGCATGGCTGTTTTCCGGCCTATTCCGGGAAGTTTTGCAAACTCTCCCACCGCTTTCTCGAGCAAGGCCGACGGATATTGTTGGTTCATATATCGTTTCTCCAGTTTCTGTTTTTCTCTGAGGCGCAAAAATACGAAAAATATCATAAAGAAGGCGCATAAATCGCGGAATTACGCGGACTGGTGAAAATCCGCGGCATCCGCCAATTATGCGCCTCCGCAAAAGGGTGTATCAAAACAGAATCCGGCTGCCAAACAGAAATCCTCCGCTTTGCCGCCAATGACAAAATGGAAGTTTATTTGTGTTTTGACACACACTCACTCCATCAGAACCTGATGTATTCCATCGACTTGCTTACCAGGATTCCATCAACCGGCTTCAGGTCGAACTTCAAGTCACGTTTGGCTTTCAACCGGATGACAAAAAGCGTACTGTCACCCTCCAGAGTCTTCTGGTTGCCTACGTTGACAAAAGTCGGATAAAGAGCCTTCACGCCATTGGTGTGCAGGCGGTCGTTTGTCAGATTGTGCATAGCCTGCACGCCAACCGGATCAATGCCCGCAAACTCATAAGCCTCCGCATCATAAGGCAACGCAAAGCTGAGAGCGTTGACAGCCCGCAAGCCATGTCCCTTCACTTCGATCTCCACAGTTTCACCTTTGGCATACATTGCCTTCGACGCCTTGAATGTGATCTTTCCTCCCAAGGTATCAGCCGAAGCTACTTCCGCACCTCCATCCAGCCGGGTGGCTACGGCAGAGATGTCGTAAGCGTCTATCAAATCGTTGCAATTCAAATCACCGTTGCTGATATAGCCTTCAAAATCAGCATCGCCTTTTCTCAATCCCGTATAATTGGTATACGAAGTCAAGTCATTCTCATCAATCAGACGGTCATTGTTGATGTCCCCCGGCAAGTAGCTTTCCGTTCCGGGAACCTTAAATACATAAAGTTCTTTCCCCAAAGCACTAAAAACTTTATGGAATGATAAATTACTTTGTGAGTATTTAAGGAGTTTTCGTATCTTTGCGTATCTTTGTCTAATTACAGATTACGACACATGAACGGAACATTCATTTTAATCACCATAGCGGTCTATTTCGGACTGCTTCTTCTTGTGGCACGCATCACGGCCAGACACCATACAGACAACGACGCATTTTTCAGCGGAAACCACCAGTCGCCCTGGTATATCGTTTCTTTCGGAATGATCGGAGCCTCCCTTTCGGGAGTGACCTTCGTATCAGTGCCGGGAATGGTCGGAAGCATCGACATGACCTATATGCAGACCTGCTTCGGATTCTTCTTCGGCTATCTGATCATCGCCCACGTGCTGCTGCCGCTTTACTACAGGCTCAACCTGACCTCGATATACACCTATCTGGGAAAACGTTTCGGGAACCATGCCTACAAGACCGGAGCCTCGTTCTTCCTGCTCTCAAAAATGCTGGGAGCCGCTGCCCGGCTTTACCTGGTGTGCGTCATTCTCCAACATTTTGTGTTCGACGCATACGATATTCCCTTTTCGGCAACCGTAATCGGAACTGTGGTGCTCATCTGGCTGTATACCCGGAAAAGCGGGATACGCACCATTGTATGGACCGACAGTTTCCAGACGCTCTGCCTGCTGCTGGCGCTGGGACTGATTCTGTATCAAGTGGCTTCATTGCTGGACCTTGACGCAGCAGGAGTCATCAAAGCCGTATCAGAGAACGAACACAGCCGCATTTTCGTGTTCGACGACTGGCATTCAAAACAAAACTTCTTCAAGCAGTTCTTCAGCGGAATCTTCATCACGATTGTCATGACCGGGCTCGACCAGGACATGATGCAGAAAAACCTTTCGTGCCGCAACCTGAAAGAAGCGCAAAAAAACATGTACTGCTACGGCTTCTCGTTCGTGCCGGTAAACCTGCTGTTCCTCACGTTAGGCGTGCTGCTGCTCATCGCTTCAACCCAGCTTCACCTGACGCTTCCCGCCAAAGGCGATGACATCCTCCCCTTTTTCGCCGCCGGGGGCTATTTAGGCTATCCGGTTCTCGTGCTTTTTGCCATCGGCATCATCGCAGCCGCCTTTTCGAGCGCCGACTCCGCGCTTGCCGCATTGACAACCAGCTTCTGCATCGATATCCTGGGCATTGAACGCTATTCCGAACAGAAGGCTCAGAAAGTAAGGAAATATGCACATCTGCTGGTTTCGGCCGTGTTTGTCGGCTGCATTCTCGTGATCGAAGCTATCGGAAGCCGGAATGTGATCGACACGATCTACGTGCTTGCATCCTACACATACGGTCCGCTGCTCGGCCTGTTTGCATTCGGACTGTTCACCCGGCGCGGCGTGCGCGACCGTTTCATTCCATACATCGCCATCGCATCTCCGGTCATCTGCTACCTGACCGACCACATGGTTGCGGCGGCCACCGGATATCAGTTCGGCTACGAAATGCTGATGCTGAACGGTCTGCTCACTTTCTGCGGACTGGCGGCACTGAGCCGGAAACGGATACCAGACAAATAATAATCATTAATCGCCGGCTGCTCATGCCCCGACTAATCAATAAAATGATTATCTTTGCAAAATGATTTTTTAACCCCAAAAACGACTTCAATCATGAAAATAACCAGCGCTGAATTTGTAATTAGCAACTCGCGGGTAGACATGTGTCCCCAAACCGGCCTGCCCGAATACGCCTTCATCGGACGTTCAAACGTCGGGAAATCCAGCCTGATTAATATGCTGACCAACCACTCCAAACTGGCTATGACTTCGTCAACGCCCGGAAAGACACTGCTTGTCAACCATTTCCTCATCAACAAGGAATGGTATCTCGTAGACCTTCCGGGATACGGCTATGCGCAGAGAGGAAAGGTGATGATGGAGAAAATCAAGAAGCTCATCGAATCCTACGTGCTGGAACGCGAGGAGATGACATGCCTGTTCGTGCTGATAGACAGCCGACTGGAACCGCAGAAGATCGACTTGGCCTTCATCGAATGGCTGGGAGAAAACGGAGTGCCGTTTGCCATTGTCTTCACCAAGGCCGACAAGCTGAACGGATCAAAACTCAAGGCAAATGTCAATGCCTTTCTGGAAAAGCTGAAAGAGCAATGGGAAGAACTTCCTCCCTACTTCATCTCTTCATCGGAAAAGAAAACCGGACGCGATGGAATCCTCAACTACATCGAAGAGATAAACAAATCGCTGAAGGCTCAATAAACACACGGACAGCCGGAAGCATACGGCAAAACAGGATGAAGGCGTGCCTGAACAAAGCCTTCATCCTGTTTCGTCTATGGGGCCTATGGATTCTCTATTTCGCTGAGTTCCAGCCACCGCATGCTTTTTTCATCCAGCTCGTCATTGAGCAAAGGCAGACGCTTCGACTTTTCCGTCAGTTCATCCACGCCCAGCGTGCCGCTGCAAAGCGCATCTTCAATGGCCTTCTTTTCGGCCTCCAGCTCCGCTATTTCCTTTTCCAGCTGCTCGAACTCCCTCTTTTCCTTGAACGTCATGCGGCGGCGGGTATCCTGGCGCACATATTTCACCTTTTCTTCCTTGGGCTTTTCGGCCGCCTTGTCATGCTCGGCCTTGGCCTCTTTCCATTCGCGGTAGTCCGAATAATTCCCCGGAAAGTCGCGGATGTCGCCTTGCCCGTTAAACACCAGCAGGTGGTCCACCACCTTGTCCATGAAATAACGGTCGTGGCTCACTACAATCACACACCCCTTAAAGTTCTGAAGGTATTCTTCCAGCACCTGAAGCGTAACGATGTCAAGGTCGTTAGTCGGCTCGTCGAGCACCAGAAAGTTCGGGTTCCTCATCAGCACCGTGCAAAGATAAAGCCTGCGCTTCTCCCCTCCGCTCAGCTTATAGACATAGCTGTGCTGGGTTTCGGGCGTAAATAGGAAGTGCTGCAGAAACTGCGAGGCGGTCAGACGCTTTCCGTTTCCCAGCTCGATCACCTCGGCAATATCCGTAACCACATCAATCACCTTCATCTGCTCGTCAAATTTCAGCCCGTCCTGCGAATAATAGCCGAACCGCACCGTTTCTCCGATTTCCAGCTTTCCGCTGTCCGGCTTCTCGATGCCCATCAGAATCTTGATGAAAGTAGACTTTCCTGTGCCGTTGTTTCCCACAATGCCCATTTTCTCATAGCGCGAGAATATATACGAGAAGTCGTCAAGAATCTTCAGATCGCCGAAACTCTTGCACAGATGCTCCGCCTCAAAAATCTTCGATCCGATATACGAAGCCTTTACGTCGAGCTTTACGCTTGCATCATACGTCCGCTGCCTAGCCACCTTCTCCAGGTCATAAAACGCCTCTTCCCGATAGCGCGCCTTGTGTCCGCGCGCCTGAGGCATCCTGCGCATCCATTCCAGCTCCGTCCGGTAAAGATTGTTTGCCCGGGCAATTTCAGCATTCGTCGCGTCAATCCGTTCCTGACGCTTCTCCAGATAATAGCTGTAATTTCCCTTATAGCCATAAATCTGGCGGTTGTCTATTTCGATGATTTCACTGCACACCCGGTCGAGGAAATAGCGGTCGTGCGTCACCATAAGCAAAGTCACGCTGTTCCGTCCGAGATACTCCTCCAGCCACTCCACCATGTCCAGATCAAGATGGTTGGTAGGTTCGTCCAGAATCAGAAAGTCGGGTTCGGTGATCAGCACGTTGGCCAGCGCCACCCGCTTGAGCTGTCCGCCTGAGAGAAACTTCACCTTCTGGCTGAAGTCGTGAATCTTCAGTTGCGAAAGAATCTGCTTGGCCTTTCTTTCATAGTCCCAAGCCTTTTCCTGCTCCATTTGCGCCAGCAGCCTGTCGAGTCCGGGATTTCCGGGCGTTTCCATACATTTCTCATATTCCCTGATCAGATCGACCACGGCATTCCCGTGATAGAAGCAGGCTTCGATGACCGACAGATCCTCCGGGTAGTGCGGACTCTGCTCCAGATAGCCCACGCGAATGTCGTTCCGGTACGTGATCCTCCCTTCATCATATCCCTCTCTTCCGGCCAGGATGTTCAGCAGCGTCGTTTTTCCCGAACCGTTCTTGGCAATCAGTCCCACGCGCTGCCCCTGAGCGATGCCGAACGAAATCTTCTCGAACAAAAGCAGTTCGCCAAACGACTTGGTAAGGTCTTCTACTTGTAGATACGCAACCATAAGCCACTTATTTAGCTGGAGATGTCGAACCGTCGCACTCTTCCAGAGCCGCTTCCACCTCAGACTGGATATGCTCATATTCGGCTGCCAGATCGCAGCGGCCGCCGTCCTTCACCTTGTTCCACACCAAAAGCGTCGGATACACCATCACGTCCGTGCCTCCAAAACGCAGAGCGGGAATCTCTTTTTTCCCGTCGATGACTGTCACCCAGTCCATTCCGTCCATCTCATTCACCAGGATAGTGCCGAAAGCAATGCCGAAGCTTTCCCAAGCCTGGCGCTGCCCTTTGCCGAAACGTCCGCTGTCCATCACTTTCTGAATGTTCGCCACATCACCTTTCGTGTCAGTGAAATCCTTGGTGAGCTGTTTCTTGATTGTCGACACAGCCCAGTCGTATGCCTCATTGATCAGGCTGATTTCCATCACGCGCACAGGAATCACCTCCTTCCACGGCCTGTCGCCACGGTTGCGTATTTCCAGCGAAGCGATGATTTTCTCGGCCGGCTTGGGACTTTCTCCTTTAGGAACGACAAACGAACATTCCACGCACACCGCTCCCCGGCCGGTAACCCAAATGTGCGAAGTATACCAGGCTCCGTTTTCCTGAAAGCTCTCAGTAGAATAAGCGCACGTCCGTCCGCCTATCTCCACCCGCCGGGAGCCGCGCACATTCTTCAGTTCGTAGTCAACCGATTCCTTCGCATAACCAAGGTTCTGCCCCTCATAGGCCGAAATGCGGAAGTTTCCGTCCCACTTGTCCGGATTATAAAACAAGAAGCTGTCTTCCGTATCTTCAAACTCACGCCAGCTGTCAGGATATTGCAATGAAAACCATGAGCCGGGAGATATATATTTTCTCATCGTAACAATTATTATAGTAAAACAGTACTGATTTGCGGAAATGACAAATGTCTTTTCGCTCCGTCATTTCACAGGAAGCACTTCAATCCAATAGTCATCGGGATCGTTGATGAAATAAAGTCCCATCGCTTCGTTTTCAAAGCACACGCAGCCCATTTCCTTATGAAACCTGCGGGCTTCGTCGTAGTCACCCTCCACGCGCAGACACAGATGACTCTCGTTTTCCCCCAGCTCATAGGGCTGGTCATGGTCGCGCAGCCAAGTCAGCTCCAGCATAAAGCCGGTCTGCCCGTCCCCCATATAGACCAGAACAAACGAACCGTCTGCGGCTTCCTTGCGGTTTATTTCATGCAGTCCCAAAGCCTTTTCGTAAAAGGCGATGCTCCTTTCAAGATCGGTCACATTGATATTGAAATGGTCAAATCTTCCTTTAATCTTCATAAGTCATTTAATTTTAGTTTCACATTCTTGTTGCCAGAACACTTCGCTCTGCCCTCTCCGCGCAAGTTCGACGAACCTCGCTCCGTTTGCCCGGGCAACCGGAGCAAATGCCGCCGCCTTCGCATAAGCCTCATCAAAGTGCATCGGCACAAAGATAGCTGTTTTTATCCGTTCCACAAACTGGCGCGGGCCACGCATGTATTCTTTTCCCAGCCGGGGGTCTACGGGAAACATTGCCAGGTCTACCCTTCCGGCATATTCCGCCAACGTTTCCAGTTCGCGCAGGAAATCATTCTCATAGCCCCTCCACTCGCTTTCTTCGCACTCATCCATCCAGTGCCAGTTGTTGAGATCTCCGGCATGAAAGATGGTCTTCCCTTCCGCTTCCAGCAAAAAGGAAACCCCGATGTCCGTCGATCCAAAAGCCCTCACTTCAATCAGTCCGTCCGCATACATGTCCCCTTCTTCCATCCACACCGCATCACCCTCAGGCACGGAGCAATGGCCGAGAATATCTTTGGAGAACACGAAAACAAGGTCGGGACGAACCTTCTTCCACTCAAGCACCTGCGGATTGAAGTGATCGGAATGAGAATGGCTCGACAGCACGTAAAACCGTCCCGGACGCTTGAGGAGGCTTTCGTGCACCGCCCCTTCCGTTCCGGACACCGTATCTTCAAAATAATCGAACACCACGGTAAAGCCTTCGCCCGCCAGGGCAAAGCCGCTGTGATAAAGATAAGTCAATTCCATAACAATACAGTTTTATTAAAAAATCCGCAAACAACGGATTGCCCGCGAAATTCTTTATATCCAGGCTGGAGATATAAATCTCCACCTTAAAGATATATATCCCCAGGCTGAATATCTGCATCTTCAGCCTGAAGACAGACTTTTCAACGCGCCGGAACCTTCTTCCGGAAGTAAACCTTCCGCCAGCCTGCACAGCTCCTCCCTTCTGCCCCCCGACCGAACATCTGCCAGCCACCGCCTGTCATTTTCCGACAGGCTGGATGAGCGCGCGCGTAGCCTTGTCAATCTCAAGAAACATATAGTTCACCTTTCCCGAATGAATCTGCTCGCGGTTTTCGTTGTAGATGCGGGTAGCATACTCCTTCGACTTTTCGAACATCAGCCTCGAAATGCTTTCCTGCGACTTTCCGGCCATTGTGGAATCAAGCTTCTCCTCCGGGAAGAAGTCGTCCAGATTCACATCGCCTATCATCGACGTTTCGAGAAAATGGATGTTGGTGTGCGAGCGGTCGGTATAATAGCCCACAAACATGTGCCCGGGCACACGGATCAAAATCGGGTTGATGTTGACGGCTTTCAGCAGCGAGGCAAAAAGCGCGCTTCCGTCCACGCAATTGATCTGGGCCGACTCGAACGCATCGTCGAACGTCCGCACACGCTGCGTGAACACCACATTCGACGACAGGCTGGTATTGCTTATGGAGCTGTACTTGAAGCCTCTTTTCTGAAGCACATACCAAAGCGCGTATACCTGCTTGTCCACTACCTTCGGATCTTTGCTCTGGTATCCCCAGAAACGGTTCACGATCCGCGAATCGAGAGCCTCGCGCAATATCTGGCTGATGTTCGGATTGTCCTCGTTCACGTAGGCCGCAAAGAAGTCGCCCGTATCGTGAAACTTCATCCTGCTGTCCATATACCCCAGCAGACATTCGTTGATGCTGCGCATGGAAAAGGTGTGGACATTGCCGCTGAGCTTCCTTCCGTTCAGCTCCGCCTGGACAGCCACGCTTACCGGCATGGCCTGCTCATTGTCGAGCAACGCCTTGTAGTCCCAGATAATATCCGGAAAGACAAGATACTCACAGTCTGCCTTCGGGAGAATGAACTCCGACACCGAACGGGAGAAGAAAGGCGTTTCCGCCACCTCCACCCGGAGCTTGCTGTTGGCATGCGTGCTCTTTACACGTACCGCTATGCACGACTTGGGGGTGCCGAGGTAATTGCTGTCGGCAGGGACAACCAGATTGGCGTCAGTAGTAGCCGTCGAAAGAATCGTCACGGGGAATATATTGCCTCCCAGTTCATTCGTAATTTCTATCCTTGAAGAAAACGGCTCATATCTGTATATATATAAGGTAGAGCCAAGCACAATCAGAACGATCAGCGCATAGGTAGCCAATTTCCATCTGTTCTCGTCAGGCGGGAACAACCGGTTCAGTTTCATCATTTTTATTTTGTCATTCATGTAAATCAGAAATACGTTAAAAAACGGGGACGTGCCGCAACAGGACAGGCTCCGCATCCGTGCGGCAGCATGTCAGACCCTCTTCCGGCACACCCCCATCTCCATCGTCCGCATCAGGACGTCAGACGCCCCCGGCAAAAGCCGCCGGAATGCTTCACTTTACGGCAATGCATTCGATTTCCACCATCACATCCTTCGGGAGGGACTTTACGGCCACAGCCGAACGCGCAGGAAAATCCTTGTCGAAATATCCGGCATAAACCTCGTTCATGTCCGCAAACAGCGACATGTCTTTCAGAAACACCGTTGTCTTGACAATGTTTTCCACCGTCAGCCCCGCTTCCGCAAGCACCGACTTGATGTTCTCGAACACCTGGGCGGTCTGCTCCTTCACCCCGCCGTCAACCACATTTCCCGTAGCCGGATTTACCGGTATCTGTCCCGAAAGGAACACCATGCCATCCGTTTCAACAGCCTGGCTGTAGGGGCCTATAGCCGCCGGAGCATTCTTCGTAAAAATCACTTTTTTCATACATTTCTGACTTTAAATCTTTTTTCATGTGCTAAATTAGCGTTTTTCCGCCAATCTGAGGTCCATCCGGATAAAAAATATCAGCTTTTGTTTGTCGGTAAAATAAAAATAGCTACTTTTGCCTTAGAAAAGCATAAGCGAGACTGTGGACACACACTTGTGCGTATTCTCTCTTATAATTTCAATCAACCAAAAAATAACAATCATTTTTATAATTATGTGACGTGTGAAAAACGGAAAGAGCATCCCGTTGCAGGCATTTCATGATGTCTGCCGATAACCAAACACATCAAAAAATCATTTCTAACTATTTATGTATAACATTATTCAATTAAACGACAAAGACTTGTCCGAGTTGCAACAGATTGCCAAAGAGTTGGGTCTGACAAAAACCGAATCACTCCGCAAGGAAGAGCTGGTTTACCGGATCTTGGACGAGCAGGCGATTGTCGGAGCTACAAAGAAGGTAGCAGCAGAAGAAAAGAAAGAAGGACAACCGCGGAAACGCTCGCGCATCAGTGTCAAAAAAGAAGGGAACAAAGTATATACCGCAACAAAAGACAAGGCACAGCGGGTAGAAACGACTCCGCCGCCGGCACTTCCGGCACCGGCACCTCTTTTCAAAGACATGCCCGCAAACGAAGAGCCGGCTGCCGCAACAGCAGAGAAAGCACCCGCAGCCAAGCCTGAAAGCACGGAAAAGGAAGCGGAAGAAAAACCGAAAGCAAAAAGAGGAAGAAAGCCGGGATCGAAAAATAAATCGACAATAGCCAAAGAAAAAGAAGCGGAACCGGCCGAGACGCCAGCCGAAATGCAGGAACAGGCAAAGGACGCCGCACCGCAGCCGGAAAACGATAACATGAAGCTGCCTCCGCTCAATACGGAAAGCTCCGAAGACTTTATTCCAATCGAAGACCTCCCGTCTGAAAATTTCGAAATACCCACAGAGCTGCTCGGAAAGTTCGAAGCGACAAAGGTGGAGGCGCCGACCATACAGAAAGAACAGAAACAAAAGTTTCAACGCCAGCAGCAGCGCCAGAACAACCGGAACAACCGCACGCGCCAGAACAACAACAACCATAACAATACACAAGGCGGACAAAACATGCCGGAAGCCCAGGCATCCGCACAGACAGTGCAGCAGCCTGCACGCCCCGTTGAAAAGCCATACGACTTTGACGACATACTGAAAGGAACGGGCGTTCTTGAAATCATGCCTGACGGCTACGGATTCCTCCGCTCGTCGGACTATAACTATCTTTCATCTCCCGATGACATCTATGTTTCCCAGTCGCAGATCAAGCTGCTCGGCCTGAAGACAGGCGATGTGGTAGAAGGAACCATACGCCCGCCGAAAGAAGGCGAAAAGTATTTCCCGCTGGTGAAAGTGTCAAAAATAAACGGACTCGACCCTTCGCTCGTACGCGACCGGATTCCGTTCGACCATCTGACTCCGCTCTTCCCGGAAGAAAAGTTCCAACTCTGCAAGGGCTATAACGACAACCTGTCGGTCCGCATCGTAGACTTGTTCACTCCCATCGGAAAAGGCCAGCGCGCACTGATCGTGGCACAGCCGAAAACCGGTAAAACAATCCTGATGAAGGACATAGCCAATGCCATCGCAGCAAACCATCCGGAAGTATACATGATTATGCTGCTGATTGACGAACGTCCGGAGGAAGTGACAGACATGGCCCGCAGCGTCAAGGCGGAAGTCATCGCGTCTACTTTCGACGAACCGGCCGAACGCCACGTAAAGATTGCGGGCATCGTACTGGAGAAGGCAAAAAGAATGGTAGAGTGCGGACATGACGTGGTCATCTTCCTCGACTCCATCACCCGACTGGCACGTGCATACAACACCGTATCTCCGGCTTCCGGAAAAGTCCTGTCCGGAGGTGTAGACGCCAACGCCCTGCACAAGCCGAAACGCTTCTTCGGAGCGGCGCGCAACATCGAAGGCGGAGGCTCGCTGACCATCATCGCCACAGCGCTGATCGACACGGGATCGAAAATGGACGAAGTGATCTTCGAAGAATTCAAGGGAACGGGAAACATGGAGCTTCAGCTCGACCGCACACTGAGCAACAAGCGCATCTTCCCGGCAGTCAACCTGGTGGCATCAAGCACCCGCCGCGACGACCTGCTGCTTGACAAGACCACGCTCGACCGCATGTGGATTCTGCGCCGGTACATCGCCGACATGAATTCGATTGAAGCGATGACGCTGGTAAAAGATAAAATGGAAAAGACAAAGGACAACGATGAGTTCCTGATGAGCATGAACTCTTGATGCCGGAGTCCGGAAAAAAGGAATGAGGGCGTGCCACGGTCAGGAAATCCTGCCACAGCACGCCCTCATTCTTGTTTCAGCCGAATCCGCCAACCGCCGTCAGAACGGAAGGTCGTCTTTCTCGTCTGTCGCAGCAAAGTCTGCCGGCGGAACCGGAGCCGCATTTACGGGAGGGAACGACGGATCGGGCACAGAAGCCTGCTGCATCGGATTCACACGGTCAACTCTCCACGCGCGGATGCTGTTGAACCAGCGGCCCTGCCATTCACGGGCATCAACGTCGAAAAACACGTTCAGTTCTTCACCCACCTGGATATTGAACTGGTTTATCTTGTCCTCTCCGAAAACGTCAAAACACATGCGACGCGGATACTGGTCATGAGTTTCAATTACATACTCCTGTACTTTCCACGGATTTCCCGTTTTAGAAACACCGCCTCTAGGCTCAAGAACGGCGATTACTCTTCCTGCTAATTCCATATTTCTTCATTTAAATTCGGCAACGAAATTAGTCTTTTCTGAAGAAGTATACTAATTTTTCAGAAGTTTTTTATGTGCCATACGCAATCTTTTCGTAACTTTGGCAGACAGTATCAACATGAATAAAAAGAATTTCAACTAAAGACAAAACATAGAAGTTACCATGAATTTTATCGTATCAAGCACCGCCATGTTCGGTCATCTGCAGGCTATAAGCCGAGTTATCAATTCAAAGAACTCACTCCCTATCCTAGACTGTTTCCTGATCAAGCTTACTGACGGAACACTGTCGATGACGGCATCTGACAACGATACAGTCTTGTCAACGTCGATCGAAACGGACCAGTACGAGGGAGAAGGCTGCTTTGCCGTATCTTCGAAGACATTGCTCGATGCCCTGAAGGAAATACCCGAACAGCCGCTCACATTTGACATAAATCTCGACAACCTTGAAATAACCGTATATTATCAGAACGGAAAATATTCACTGGTGGGGCAAGATGCCGACGAATACCCGCAAACGCCTGTGCTGGGAGATAATGCCACACAGGTTACGATAAACTCGACAGTCCTTCTGAACGGCGTGAACCGCTGCACGTTCGCAACAGGCGACGACGAGCTGAGGCCGGTGATGAACGGCGTATACTTTGACATCACAGCCGCCGACATCACGCTGGTTGCAACCGACGGACAGAAGCTGGTGCGCAACAAGACTTCCCTGGCACACGGGGATGCGAACACATCGTTCATCCTGCCCAAAAAGCCGGCTACTCTGCTCAAGAACCTGCTTCCGAGAGAAGACGGAGATGTGCGCATCGAGTTCAACGACCGGAACGCTTCGTTCACGCTGGAAGACTACCAGATGACTTGCCGCCTGATTGAAGGACGCTATCCGAACTATAATTCGGTTATTCCGCAGCGCAACCCGAATTGCGCCACAATAGACCGCCTGACACTGCTCGGAGCACTGAAGCGCGTTGCCGTGTTTTCCTCACAGTCGGTCAGCCTGGTCAAACTGAGCCTTTCGATGAACGCGCTCAAGATATCCGCACAGGACATCGACTTCTCCACGGCGGCTGAAGAAACCGTAACCTGCCTTTACGACGGAGCGCAAATGAGCATCGGGTTCAAATCGTCATTCCTGATTGACATTCTGAACAACATTTCCTCGCAGAACGTAATCATGGAACTTGCCGACCCGTCAAGAGCCGGAGTCATCGTTCCGGAAGAACAGAACGAAAACGAAGACTTGCTCATGCTGCTGATGCCCATGATGTTGAACGACTAGACTATAACCTATCCAAGCAATGAAACTGAATCTGAAGAATCCGCTCGTCTTTTTCGATCTGGAAACGACGGGCACAAACATAAATACCGACCGTATTGTAGAAATCTGCTACCTGAAAGTGTTTCCTAACGGCAATGAGGTGTCCAAATCCATGCGGATCAATCCCGAAATGCACATTCCGGAAGCTTCAACCGCCATCCACGGCATTCATGACGAGGACGTGGCCGACTGCCCGACATTCAAACAGGTAGCAAAGGAAATAGCCAAGGATATTGAAGGAGCCGACATCGCCGGGTTCAACTCAAACCGGTTTGATGTGCCGGTGCTGGTGGAAGAGTTTCTCCGCGCAGGCATAGACATCGACCTGACCAAAAGGAAATTCATCGACGTGCAGGTCATTTATCACAAGCTGGAACAGCGCACGCTTTCGGCTGCCTACAAATTCTACTGCGGAAAGAATCTGGAAGACGCACATACCGCCGAAGCTGACACAAAAGCTACATACGAAGTGCTGAAAGCGCAGCTCGACCGCTATCCCGACGTACTCCAGAATGACGTAAACTTCCTTTCGGAATATTCCAGCTTCACCCGCAACGCCGACTTTGCCGGACGCATCATCTATGATGACAAAGGAGTGGAAGTGTTCAATTTCGGAAAATACAAAGGCATGTCCGTTGCCGAAGTATTGAAACGCGACATGGGATATTACGGATGGATCATGAATGGCGACTTTACACTGAACACGAAGAACGTGCTGACAAAAATCCGCCTCCGCGAATCAGGAATGATAAAATAAATATTGCCACCGAATGGATACACTGAGAGGAAAGAAAATAGTATTGGGCATCACGGGAAGCATCGCCGCATACAAGGCGGCGGTGCTTGCGCGGATGCTGATAAAGAAAGGAGCGGAGGTGCAAATCGTCATCACGCCTGCCGGCAAGGAGTTCATCACTCCCATCACGCTGTCGGCACTGACCAGCAAACCCGTAATCAGCGAATTTTTCGCGCAGAGGGACGGCACGTGGCACAGCCATGTGGATCTGGGACTGTGGGCTGACGCCATGCTGATTGCTCCGGCCACGGCTTCGACGATAGGAAAGATGGCTCACGGCATAGCCGATAACATGCTGGTCACCACCTACCTGTCGATGAAAGCGCCGGTTTTCGTCGCTCCGGCCATGGATCTGGATATGTTCGCACATCCTTCAACCCGACACAACCTTGACATTCTCCGCTCTTACGGAAACCATATCATCGAACCGGCTTCCGGAGAGCTGGCCAGCCACCTTATAGGAAAGGGACGGATGGAAGAACCGGAAAAAATAACTGAAACGCTGGAGCGTTTCTTTGCGGAGAAAGGACAGCTTGCCGGCAAAAAAATCCTGATTACCGCAGGACCGACTTATGAAAAGATCGATCCGGTGCGTTTCATCGGCAATTACTCGTCGGGAAAGATGGGATACGCCCTGGCTGAAGCATGTGCCGGACGGGGAGCCGAAGTGACATTGGTCAGCGGCCCCGTGAGTCTGCAAACGCATCATCCGAATATACGGCGGATAGATGTGGAGAATGCCGCACAGATGTACGAAGAAGCTGCAAAGGCTTATGCGAATGCCGATGCGGGAATCTTGTGCGCCGCAGTTGCAGACTTTACGCCCGAAACAACATCCGAAGTCAAGATCAAACGGGAAAAGGATGACCTGATGCTCCGTCTGAAACCGACCCGGGACATTGCCGCCGCTTTGGGAAAACAGAAGAGAAGCAGCCAGATACTGGTCGGATTCGCACTCGAAACCAATGACGAGATACAACACGCGAAGGACAAGCTGGACCGCAAGAACTTTGACTTCATCGTACTGAACTCGCTGAACGACAAAGGGGCGGGCTTTCGCGTGGACACCAACAAAATTTCCATAATCGACCGGCAGGGGCTTGTTGCCTATCCGCTGAAGAACAAGAAGGAAGTTGCCGAAGATATAATCGACAAGCTGGCCGGCCTGCTCATCTGAGATTATTATGCTACAGTCTTTATACATACAGAATTATGCGCTGATAGACAGACTCGACATCGGTTTTGGCCCCGGCTTTTCCGTCATAACCGGAGAAACCGGAGCCGGAAAATCGATCATACTCGGTGCTATCGGACTGCTGCTTGGACAACGTGCCGATGTGAAATCAATAAAGAAAGGCACGTCGAAATGTGTTGTAGAAGCAAAATTCCATATCGCGAACTACGGGCTGAAACCGTTTTTCGAGGAAAACGACCTGGAGTTTGATCCGGAAGAGTGCATCATACGCAGGGAAATGACGGCCAACGGAAAAAGCCGGGCATTCATCAACGACACCCCCGCCTCACTGGCACAAATGAAGGTGCTGGGAGAAAAACTGATTGACGTACACAGCCAGCACCAGAACCTGCTGCTCAACAAGGAGGGCTTTCAGTTGAATATACTGGACATCCTGGCTCAGGACGATAAAGAAACGGCAGCCTACCGGCAGGTATACAATGAATACAGAACGGTGTGCCGCGAACTGGACGATTTCATAACGCAGGCAGAAAAAAGCCGGCAGGACGAAGACTATATCCGCTTCCAACTGGAACAGCTCAACGAAGCAGACCTGAAAGAAGGAGAACAGACGGCGCTGGAACAGGAAGCGGATACGCTGAGCCATGCCGAAGACATCAAATCGGGACTCTACAAAGCCCAGCAGCTCATTGACGGGGAGGAAGGAGGCACGCTGCCGCTTGCCAAAGAATGTATGCAGACTTTACAGAACATTTCAGAAGTGTATGCTCCTGCAAAAGAATGGACAGAACGGCTGAATTCCTGCTACATCGAACTAAAGGATCTTTCGCATGAAATCTCAGGAGCTGAGGAAGAAATTGAGTTCAATCCTTCGCGGCTGGACTATGTGAACGAGCGGCTTAACCTGATTTATTCACTGCAGCAGAAGCATCATGCAAAAACGGTAGAAGAACTGATTGCCGTGCAGGAAGACTATCAGAACCAGCTCAACGCCATCACATCGTTTGACGACAGGATCGCGGAACTGAACCGGAAAAAAGAAGAGCTTTACAGCAAAGTGCTCGAACAGGCAAAGGTGCTCACTTCGCTTCGCACTGCTTCGGCAAAGCACATCGAAGAGCAGATGAAATCGCTGCTCATCCCGCTGGGAATGCCGAACGTGCGTTTCGCCGTAAAGCTCGAACAGCGGAAAGAGCCCGACAGCAAGGGTATGGACACGGTTACTTTCCTGTTTTCCGCCAACAAGAACGGCACGCTGCAGAATGTGGCATCCATCGCCTCGGGAGGAGAAATCGCCCGGGTCATGCTTTCACTCAAGGCCATGATAGCCGGAGCCGTAAAGCTGCCGACCATCATCTTCGACGAAATTGATACGGGAGTTTCCGGATCAATAGCGGAGAAAATGGCGCTCATCATGCAGGATATGGGAAAGCAGAACAGGCAGGTCATCAGCATCACTCACCTTCCGCAGATCGCCGCACGAGGAAACGCGCATTATAAGGTATACAAAAAAGATACGGAAACCGGAACAAACAGCTACATCCGGCAACTAACCGACGAAGAACGGGTGCAGGAAATCGCCCACATGCTGAGCGGAACCACTCTGACAGACGCAGCCGTGCAGAATGCACGCGCTTTGCTGGAATTTGAAAACAAATGAAATGAAAGATATGATTGAAAAGAACGAAATGATATTCGGTGCCAGAGCTGTCATCGAAGCGATACAGGCCGGAAAGGAAATAGACAAGATTCTGGTCAAAAAGGATATTCAAAGCGAACTTTCGCGGGAACTGTTCGCCGCATTAAAAAATACGGCCGTGCCCGTACAGCGAGTTCCGGTAGAACGGTTGAACCGGATTACACGGAAGAACCACCAGGGAGTGATTGCGTTTATCTCGCCCATCGTTTACCAGCGGACAGAAGATCTGGTGCCTTTCCTTTTTGAACAGGGAAAGAATCCGTTTTTTCTGATGCTCGACGGCGTGACGGATGTCCGCAATTTCGGTGCCATAGCCCGCACCTGCGAATGTGCAGGGGTAGACGCTGTAATCATCCCTTCGAAAAACAGCGTAAGTGTCAACGCGGATGCAATAAAAACGTCTGCCGGAGCACTCCATACGCTTCCGGTATGCCGGGAGAACAGCCTGACAAGCACGATCAAGTTTCTGAAGGAAAGCGGATTCCAGATCATAGCCGCCACGGAAAAAGGGGATTACGACTATACGAAAGCAAACTACCAGAACCCGGTATGCATCATAATGGGTGCGGAAGATACGGGGGTTTCCTACGACAATCTGGCTCTTTGCGACGAATGGGTCAAGATACCTTTATATGGAAAAATCGAATCGCTGAACGTGTCGGTGGCTGCCGGAGTCCTGATTTATGAAGCCGTCAAGCAACGGCATATTGAAGCATAATACAAATATGGAGAACAACAATATGAAGAAAGCAATACTTTTACTGGCCTGCGGGATAGCCGTTCAGAGCGGAATGGCTCAGGAACTTCCCAAATGGGCCGACAAAGCCCGGAAAGCTGTCTTTTCAGTCATCACATACGACAAGGACAACAAAATACTGAATACCGGAAACGGTTTCTACATCAACGCAAACGGAACGGCTGTTTCCGATTACAGCCTGTTCAAAGGAGCCGAACGGGCCGTGGTCGTAACAGCCGACGGAAAAGAACTGCCTGTCACGTATATCCTGGGAGCTGACGAGATGTATGATGTGGTGAAGTTCCAGACCGAAGTGGACAAGAAGATTTATCCCCTGGAACCGGCAACGGCACCGGGCAGCATGGGTCAGACCGTTTTCCTGCTTCCCTACTCCACACAAAAGGACATCAAGGCGCAAACAGGCACTGTCACCAAAGTGGATACCATCGGAAAGCAGTCTTTTTACTACACATTAAACATGAAGACGGGCGACAAGACCGTAAGCTGCCCGGTAATGAACGGAGAAGGACAGGTGCTGGGACTTATCCAGAAAAATGTTGACGAAAAGAGCGACGCAAGCTTTGCCATCGGAATCAACTATGCTAAAGCTCTGGAAATAAATGCGCTGTCAATAAACGACTATTCGCTCAAGTCGATCGGCATCCGAAAGGGACTGCCGGAAGACGAATCGCAAGCATTGGTCTTCCTGTATATGGCTTCATCAAGCCTGAAGGGCAACGAATATCAGGAACTGCTCAACGAGTTTATCACAAAATACCCGGAAAACAACGAAGGGTATTCAAGACGGGCCATACTGTATATCAGCAAAGGCGACGAGGAGCATCTCAAACTGGCAGACGAAGACCTGAAAAAGATGCTTGAAGTATCTGAAGACAAGGCAGAGGGACATTACAACATCGCCAAGCAGATTTATAATTATGTCATTTCGCTCAACGGGAAACAGCCTTACGGCGACTGGACGCTTGACCGCGCATTGGAGGAAATCAACGCCGCACTTGACAAAGACAACCAGGGACTGTATTACCAGCTTCAGGGCGACATATTCTTTGCCCAGCAGAAATATCCGGAGGCTTTTGCCAGCTATGATGCCGTCAACCATTCCACACTGGCTTCTGCCGCTTCTTTCTACTCGGCCGCAAAGACGAAGGAACTGATTGAAGGAGCCAGCAAGAAAGAAGCCATCGCGCTGATGGACAGTGCTGTGGCACGGTTCATCATGCCTTACGGCAAGGATGCTGCCCCTTATCTCTATGAACGCGGAAGGATGAAAGCCGAGGACGGACAGTTCCGCGAAGCCGTAAAAGACTACAATGCTTTTTCGGATGCGATGATGGGACAAGTATCGGCAGAGTTCTACGTCATCCGCGAACAGGCTGAAATGCAGTGCCGCATGTACCAGCAGGCCATCAACGATATCAACAAGGCTATCGAAATGGAACCAGGAAACGAAAGCTACTGGGTGGAGAAAGGAAGTGTGCACCTGCGTGTAAACCAGCCGGAAGAAGCCGTAAAGGCTCTTACGAGAGCTACGGAACTCAACCCCAAGAACGCGGCAGCCTACCGGATGATGGGATATGCACAAATCCAGCAGAAAAAGAAAAAGGAAGGTATGGCCAACCTGGAAAAAGCGAAAGAACTGGGAGATACCGTGGCTTCAGGACTTATCGAAAAATATAAATAAACGTTATCATGAACAACCGCATCTGTCACCTTTTCGGAATCAAGCGCCCCATCATTCAAGGCGGAATGGTGTGGTGCAGCGGATGGCGTCTGGCATCTGCCGTGAGCAACGCGGGCGGACTGGGACTGATAGGAGCCGGCTCCATGCACCCTGAAACCTTGCAGGAACATATACGCAAGTGCAAGGCGGCAACCGACAAGCCTTTCGGAGTAAACGTTCCGCTCATGTATCCTGAAATCGACAAAATCATGGACATCATTGCCAGTGAAGGCGTGAAGATTGTCTTCACTTCGGCAGGCAATCCTGCAAAATGGACCGACACGCTGCACAGCGCAGGAATAAAAGTGGCGCATGTCGTTTCGTCAACACGCTTCGCTGCCAAATGTGAAGAAGCAGGAGTAGATGCCATCGTGGCAGAAGGATTTGAAGCCGGAGGACATAACGGAAGGGAAGAAACAACCACCTTCTGCCTGATACCTGCCGTAAAGCGAATATGCACGGTGCCTCTGATCGCTGCAGGAGGCATCGTTACCGGCGAAGGCATACTGGCCGCGCAGATACTGGGAGCAGACGGCGTACAAATGGGCACACGGTTCGCACTCACGCGGGAAAGTTCCGCACACTTCTCATTCAAGGACAGATGCCTGCAACTGAATGAGGGAGATACCATCCTGACACTGAAACAGCTCTCGCCCACCCGGCTCGTAAAGAACGACTTCTACAAACAGGTGGAGGAAGCCGAGAAAAGAGGAGCCTCAACAGATGAAATGCGCGACCTGCTTGGAAAAGGACGGGCAAAAAAAGGCATCTTCGAAGGCGACATCTTTGAAGGGCTGATTGAAATCGGGCAGGCTGCCTCGATGCTGAAGCAACTGCAGACTGTTGACGAAGTGATGAAAGAGCTGGCCGAAGAATATGAGGAAGCGCTCAACCGAATAAGGACAGCAAGGCGACAATGACAAGCGGCCAAAGGCTGTGTCAGGACCAGCCTTATCCGTCACCCCGGACACTGTTGAAGGATTTCGCAAACATAAGCTGATTTATCCACCACAGGACCGGCAAGAAATAGAATAAGGGAGTGCATCTTACCATTTTAATGCACCCCCTCTTAATTGTTTTCAAGGATATTTTTCCGATTTCATGACTAGTAAAACCGGGAAAACAGACCGGATACAAACGCAAAAGAACCTGATAGAATTTTACCTCGTTAGAAAATTTAAACAGCCTCTTATTTTCATTGACGTGACGAGATAAAATTTTAATGTTTCCCATCATCTTTTCAAGCGGAATAAGAGCCTGTCGTTTAAATTTTGCTCAGGTTTATTTTGCGAATTGTTTTCGTGGATATTTTTCTGTTTCTACGAAGATGATAGCGGGGAAACAGACCGGAAACAAAATCAAAAAGGGACGGATAAAAAACTTTTTCGGAAAATGAAATAAGGGGGTGACTGCACCCCCTATTTTTATTGACGCTATGTTTCCCACCATCCGTTCCGGCAGCCGGAACAAGCTTATTTCAGCAGTTCAGCCAGCTTAGCTTCGATGTCTTCTCCGCGCAAGTCACGGGCCACGATGGTCCCGTCCTGAGCAATCAGCACCGTAGCAGGAATGGAGCGCACGCCATACAGACCGGCAGCTTCGTTTTTCCATCCTTTCAGATCCGACATCTGAGGCCAGGTAATCTTCAGATCGGCAATCCCCTTCTTCCAGCTTTCCAGATTGCTGTCGAGCGAAACGCCGACCACCTCAAAGCCTTTCGCCTTGTATTTGGCATATGCAGCCACAACGTTCGGCATCTCTCTGCGGCACGGACCGCACCAGCTTGCCCAGAAGTCAACAAGCGTATACTTGTTTTTCGCCACATAGTCGGAGAGCTTCACCTGTTTTCCTTCGGGCGTATCAAGAGCGAAATCAGTATACTTCTGCCCCTCCGAAGTCTTGACACGCACATCAACGTATTCCTTCAGGCGCACAAGCGAAGGATTTGAAGCCAATGGTGCCGGCACTTTCTCCAGCAGCGGCTGCACGTCGGCTACCTCGAATCCCATGCCGAACATACCCAAAAGTTCTGCACCGGCAGCCTTGTCTACATTTTCCGAAAGCATCTGAAGGATCCGGCCGGTACCTTCTGCCTCTTTCCCGTCGAGAACTTTCATCAGCGAATCCTGCTGTGCCGCGGTCAGCGTAGAATCAGTGGTTGCCTTCTTGTAAATGCTTTCCATCTCATCATTAATCCGCTTATACTCGTCCATGAATCCCTGCATCACATCATTGTTGGCCGTACCGGACACGCGGCTCTCCTGTGCGCTCATGTTCACCGTAACGGTTCCCGGTTCAACAAAAATCATGGCGGCCATGTGGCTGTCTCCGTTCGAATAGGTAATATAACGCAAGGCTACAACCGAATCGGGCACTCCCTTAAATTCAAATGCACCGCCCTTCACCACGGTTGAATCGAGCGCTTCAAATCCGTTTTCCGTTCTGTTCTGCAAATAGACTATATCTCCGTCGCTTGCACCTTCTGCCGTACCCTTGATGGTATATCCGGCCTTCTCCTGACATGCCGCCAGTGCCATGACACCTGCAGCGGCAAACCAAACCATTTTTTTCATGAATTTTTATTTGCTTTTAATTATGCAGGCAAAGATAATCGTTTCATTCAAAAAAGCATGTCTTTTTAATTATAATTCACCACAGCAGGCAAATGACGTGTCAGTCGTCGATGTCGATGACGCGCATCTGGCTGTCGAAAGTGATTTCCCAGCGGTTGGAGAGCTTCACTTCATAGTTGCTGCGGTCACGCTCGATAGACAGGATCCGA
>NZ_JANRHN010000060.1:0-8246 GCF_024733745.1 Bacteroides sp. ET225
AAGAATCATAGTCCCAGCTAAAGAAGAACTGGACGCAAAAAGTCCATATTCGTTTGAATACAAAATTCTGAAAGAAGGTCGTTCTTTTCATTCACTGAAACTGTATCCCAAATACCAACCGGAACACAGGGATGAAGAACTTGAAAAGCACGAACTACAAAAACAGGTCAGTCTGGGCTGGGATCTGGACAGGCTTATCAGAAACTATCTAAAGCAAGAGCTTCTTTTCACAGACCAGGAAATAAGAAACAACATAGACCTCTTCAGGGATGCACAGAAGAAACTTGATTTAATGCTGGAGCTTTCAACCCTGAAGGGAAAATCAAGGGATAAAAAGAACCCTAAAGGGTATATAATAAACGCACTGAAGGGAAAAGTAAAAGACAAGGAAGAACTTTGATTATGTTACACAATCAAAAAACAACGATATGAAAGAAGGAGATTTGATATTGGTATCAGCTGAAGCTACAGGCTTAGGAAAGCCAATGGAAGCCATTATAGACAAGATTGAGACATTCATGGGACAAACCCTTGTAACGGTCACTTACACGCAACCAAACGCCTTATCCGGCTTTGGAGGGTGCTTTGTGGATTCTCATATCACTTTAAGCGAAGAAAAGGCCAAGTAACCTGAATATATTTCAGGAATATTCAGTATATTTACAGCATATTTAATTAAAAAGAAGCATAAAACCAGCATATCAAGCATATTATAAGCATATTTATATCAATCGGTTAAGGTATGACAGATAAAGTAACCATACAACCCAAAAGCAAGCCGGAAAAGACTACAATCTCAATAAGCGGAGAAACATCTGAACGGCTGGAGATATACTGCCGGGCAAACGGCATATTACGGAAAGAGTTCGTTTCTCTCGCCCTGGAATACTTTGAACGCACAGGTTTCGACCTGAAGAGTAACGCACTTGATTACTCCCCATTGGAAAAGATCATCGGAGAATTGAATGAAGTTAAAGCGACCATGCAGACAAGCAATGAGGGAACAGAAGCTATTCGCCAACTACTACAGGCGGTCCGGGAACAGACAGCAAAACAGCTTCCGGCTCCAGAGCTTATCGCAAAGGCAGCAGAAGAAAAGGTACGTGCTGAAATGAAGTCTGAAGAACAGGCTAAAGAGCTCCAGGTTCTTCAGGAAGAAAACAACCGATTGCGTAACGAAATCAAAGTTCTTCAGGAGTACAAGGAAAAAGCACACCGGGAACTGTGCCGGGTGCGTGACGAACAGAAAACATTCGGGAAAATAAAAGTTAATACAGAACTATAAACTATTTAATCAAAGTAATATGAAAACAAAGAACTTATTCGGAATACTAGTATTATTCCTTAGTCTGTTTAGTCTTATAAGTTGTAACAAAGACGAAAAGGGATTATCTAAAGAAGAAATACAACAGATGCTATTCGACATGAAAGGAACCTATCATGGCACTGTACAAGTAGCCTATTATCAAGGTTCAAATATAACAGAACAGCAAAATGCAGTAGTTGTTTCGCGTGATTCACTCAAATTCAATATGTCATTACTGCCTCTATCGGATCTGATTCCAGACGAAACAATTGCAGAACGTTTGCGGGAGATAGGTGAAGTGCCTGTTATGGCCGGATATGAATTTTTACAATGGGATTCTGGTTGCATTCACTTTGTATTGTATCCAAAAGATGTCACTATATTAGGTGGATATGGAGCGCCTCCTTCCATTCGTCTTGTATTTTCCATGAACTATGGCGGTGATGCAGTGACTTATATGAACTCTATGAATTTCAATATGTCACCTTTGGAGTTATGGGTAGACGGAAAGAAATATGATGACTTCCCTCGCCTTGTTTATCATTTCGAAGGGGAATATGAATAATAAAAAGTCATGTTAATACAGAATTACAAATTTCAAATACAATGAATCCAATATTATACATAAATTGGGATATAGACCCTGTAATATTTAGCCTTGGCCCAGTTAAGATTCAATATTATGGTTTGATTTTTGTTACTGGGCTTGCCTTGTGTTACTACATAATTGGCCATATATACAAGAAGGAAAAGATTTATACTCCTGATGCAATGGAGAAGCTTTTTATATACGCAGTTATTGGTATTTTCGGAGGGGCAAGACTCGGGCACTGCCTGTTTTATGATTTTGAATATTTTTCTTCTCATATAATTGAAATATTCATACCATTTAGAGAAAATGTTAATGGTGTTTACGAGTTTATAGGATACAAAGGCTTGGCTAGCCACGGAGGTGCAATAGGTTTGTTCATTGCCATGTTATTATATTCACGGAAAGTTCACATCCCATTCCCGAAGATAATAGACATCATAGCTATCTTGGCCCCATTAGGCGGAGCTTTTATAAGAATCTCTAATTTAATGAACTCTGAAATTATTGGACGTCCGACAGATTTGCCGTGGGCCTTTATTTTCAGGTACGTTGATGATTTACCCAGACATCCATCACAACTTTATGAGTCAATAAGTTATTTTATTATTTTCCTGATTATTTATTCTTTATACAAATATAAAAGACAGTTGTTTAAAGTCGGAAGTTATTTCTATTTTGGCTTTAGTATTTTTGCCATTTTTCTCATGCGATTTCTTTTAGAATACACTAAGGAAAATCAAGAAAGTTTCGAAGATTCGATGTTTTTCAATATGGGACAAGTTTTGAGTATCCCTTTTATTGTATTAGGCCTATACCTTATTTTGCGTAGTTATATACAGTCATCAAAAAAGACAACTATAATAAATAAGGCAGCCGATAAACAGCGCAGAAAATAAGGTTCTTCCGAAATTTGGAGTGATAAGTTCTGTAAAAGAAGAAAACCGCTGAACATATTAAAGACTTAACGGAATACTACAAAAACAAATATCCTGAAGCTGATGTAAAAACGGTAGTGGTTTCTTATATTTTTGGTATTAAATATAACCTCTGACTTCTTCAACTTTATAAAAAACAGCCAAGATTGTCTTGGCTGTTTTCTTATCAATCAACGGAAAAGCCTTTGAACTTAATATCTGAAGGGATATCTGGTTTATGCTGTTCTTCCGGTTCATCAGGCTTCAGTGCGTAAAGTATAGACTTTATATCCTCCCTTACCTTCAGAGTGTATTCCTGTATGCTTTCAGCATGGCTCAGCTTCTCCAGCTGTACCGGGATTGGCCGTTCTGCCTGTCTGAACTTCTTTCGGAAAAACGGCACATTGCTTTCCACCGCTATACCGTAAAACTCCCCAGGCTCCAGAGAAAGGAAGCTGGAAGGTTTGGCTGCGTCCCTTTCCTGTACTGATTCGCTGGTTCCTGAAGTCCGGTGAAAGCCTGTTCTCGACTGTGATGCGGTTGTATAGACTTTATCTTCCTTCCCAAATTGGCGAGAAAGTCTTTCTGCCGTTATACTTGAAGATACCCTACCATAAAAGTGAGTATTACAGGACGCAAACAGCACATCGGCCTTTTCCTTGCCGTAACCGTCAGAAAGCTGTGCAAGATCCTGGCACATCAGGACTGTAGATATTTTATTGCTTCGTCCCGTGTTCGGCAATATGTCAAGACCAGGTATATATACAGTCGGAGCTTCATCGATCATTACAAAAGAAGGAACTTTGCCGGGTTGGTTCATCAGCTTTGTGGCCACTGTTATAATAAGACTACATAACGGTGCAAAGGTCTGTACAAGGGTAGGATATGTCCCCACGGTTACAATAGCCGGAGAAGAAGGATTGTTCAGATCCAGAGAAAAATCATTTCCACCAAAAATATACATCAGTTCCGGAGTGTTTATCTGTGCTATTGCAGACTGCAAAGTTCCTACAACTCCGCTGACTTGTCCGTCTGCTCCCCTCTCCATTGCACTGAAAATACTCATTGTCATTTGTGCGGTTTGCGGATTCTTCTGCAAAAGCCGGAGAAGATCCTCGTCCTTACTCGATACCAAAGCGCACACATGAGGTATATCGCACATGTCTGGGTGTTCTTCTTTCAGGTACCAGATACAGGCCGTTAGAAGGTCTGTTGCCGACCTGTTCCAGAAATCAGGTTTCTTTATACTCTCTTTTATCAGGTTGGCCACAATAGCCTGTGCAAATTCTCTGGCATAGCTTGTATTCAGCAAATAATCTGGCTGTATAGGATTTACTCTCGGTGACTGTTCCGGGTTATTCAAGTCTATATAATGGTGTTTTATCTCGTTCCCGTTTGCACTGATAAAAGACTGTACATCTTGCCCCAAAGTAGGGAACTTAAAATCATACACAAGACCGGAAAAACCGTTTCTGATAAACTCCGACAATAACGGCACAGCTATACTTTCAGATTTTCCAGATCCAGCAGCACCCAAAACAAAAATACCCCTGAAAGGGTTTCCGATAACAATCGGCTGTCCTGAAGATGTATATAACCGTATAGCTTCTTCAGGTATTACTTCAGCTGGCTTCTCCTTCGGTTTAGGTTTCTTGAAATACTTATAACCATACCAGGCAATACCACCGAAAACAGCCCACTGAAGTACAAAGACTATAATACGGCCAATAATATCAATGACAAAGGAAAGGATATATCCGGCTATGGCCAGAAATATACTACCTACAATAAACAGAATTAAGATTCTGATAATACCTGTCATTATGTCCTTTCTTTGTTCCATACGCTTTTGATTTTGTTACAGATTCAAATTTACATACCCATTCCAAAACCCCGGCTTTTCTTCCTGGGCTGGTCGAGTTCTTCCTCTTGTTGCTTCTTCCGCTGTGGTGCCTGGTTGATATCCGGAACTTGGGAAATACTGTTTCCCTGTTGTTGGCTCTCTTCCCGGCCTTGTTCCTGGTGCGGTTCCTGAAGATCCCGGCTCCATTCGGCTTTCATCTTCTCAAGCCGTTCATGGTTCACACGTTCCGCCCACTCCTTTTTCTGGAAGATTTCTTTCGGGCTTCCGTTCTTCATGGTATTGAGATAGTCGAAGGTCTGTTCCGGGGCCCGGTCATACCCTGTGCGCTTGTCAAATGAGGTTTCACACTTTCGGAAAAAATCTGTCCTATCAAAACCTCCTTTCACGTTTCCGCAGTTCTTCTTCCCGGTGTGGTTGGTCTTTGGGCTTAGCTTCCTGGTGTTGCTCCTGTCCTTCCGGCTGACGATGATATGTGCGTGCATGTCGTACCGGTCGGCTCCCTTCCTCTCGAAATGGATCTTTCCGTAATACTCGATGTCCTCTTTGTTTAAGCCTTTCCCGAACCCTTCCGCATAGTGCTGCATCACATCATCACGGACATACTTTCTCATGGCTTCAGCCTGTTCCTTCTCTGTCTTGCCCATTTTCTCCAGCTCCCGGCTGGAAGGGCTTACCGTGATCACATAGAACTTCGCATCATTCCGGCTTAATTTTGCCTTGTTGCTGTCTATCTTGAAGGTTACTTCCTGTGCGCTTATGTAGTCACGTGAGTTATTGAAAAACGGCTGCACTTCCTGGCCGTTCTTCATACGCTCCAGATCCTCATGCTGGAGATAGGTCGTTACTCCTGTGCAGCTCCCTGTATTGGCATAAGTTCCGGAACCGCCACCCTGAATTTTTATATTCATAGTCCCCTCCTTTCCTTTTCCCTCTCATAGACCTTGTTTATATCATCGAGCAGCCCGGTCTTTCCTTTTGCATCGAGGAAGGAAACTATATGTTGCATGGCTTTAAGTTGTGCTGTTTCGTTGGCTTCTATCCGCTTGAAAATGGCCTGCTGGTTCTTCCTGATAGTTGCATCTGAATCCCGTACCGCTCTTTCAGCTCTGTCAATAGCTTTTCCCTTTTCGATGGATTGATTCATCACCTCGATGAAAAGTTCGCTGTTCTCCTTCAGGAACCGCCTGAACTTTTCTTCCGAAAGTAAGGATGAAAGGTTTATGGTTATCTGTGTGCTGGCTCCGGCCAGAGCTTCACAAGCCGGACGCACAAGATCCGTTTCCTGTTTCTTCAGGAATGCGAACACCTGGTCCATGCGCTTGATAAGTTTCTGCATTTCCTGTGCCGGGCTTTCATGCTCGACCGGGTTTATGCCGTACTTTTCAAAATAGTTTATAGCATGTGTAAGGAACTCCATTTTTGACACATTGTTTGCCTTGGCCAGACGGTCAAGTTTAGTAAAAGTAGTACGTTCTACCGCTACCGTTGTTTTGCTGTCTTTTTCCATGATATTATAAGGCTTATTATAATGAATTAATATACTAACTTACTGGTTTACAAGATAGTATATTTATTCATTATAACCAAATTATATTGGTATAATTTCCTAAATAGCTGATTTACAGCTAAAAACCCCGTAGGGCAAGAGGAAAAAACAGGGCTTGCCCGGTTTCCTCTTGCTGTTCTATCGAACACCCTCCCCAGCGCGAAATTAGCAAAGGGGACGGGAAGAGATAGAACCTATCCCACACACGTGAACACCCACGAAAACCGCACACCCAGTACACAACAGAATTACCCAACAAAACCGCACAACAGAACGTGTCCGGAACACCACAAAAAACTCATCGGTCGGGGAGCGCCGCACGGCAAGGGGGTGTACCAACACTCCCGACGAGTGCAGCCGTTTAATTGGGTATATGATATAAGTTATTTTGATTCTGTCACAAATTCAAAAGGATTGCAGTAAGTTCCAAAACGGCACATACTGCAATCCTTCATTTGTCGTCATAATGTCCCCAGGCTGAAATGATGAACACAATTACGGTAGTCTCGTTGACCATATACCTGATACGGTTCTTCTTGTCCAGCTGCCTTGACCAGACACCCTCCAGGTATCTCAACTGTTCCGGATGTCCTGTACCCGTATATGGGTGTTCTCTGAGTTCATCAAGCAGCTTCTCCAGCTTCTTGAAAAGCTGCGGAGAGGATTTTCTCATTAACAGGACATGTTTTACCGCTTCTTTGGAAAATTCTATCTCATACATTGCCTTCACCCTCTATACGGTTAAGAAAATCATCCAGAGACTCATTCTTGGCCATTCTGAAGGTATTTCCGTTCCGGATATCTTCAATACCTCTCTGGATGGCCGCAAGTTCTTCCTTTGAAGGGAAATCACCTTCTCTGACTGCACACACCATAATAGGGGCTGCATTGCGTCTGGAGACCAGGATCGTTTCCGTCTCTGCCATTTCGAAGTATTTCTTCTGATTGGCACGAAATTCGCGTGTTGTAACAATCTGCATAGTTCTAATATATTGGTTTACACCGCAAAAATAGGGATAAAAATCAATAAAGCAAAAGTTTTGTGTACTTATTTGTGTACACGCGCGGAAAATTCGTTCCTAAAAAAACGCTGCGCTGGCTTTTGCTTTGCTTTCACAAACATTCAAAAACTCGTTTTTCACGGATTTGGAGGTCTGGAAGCCACATTCAGGCTAAAATTTTATGACTTGTTTTTAAGCATTGCTTATTATATGCTTATCAACTTTTGAAAAATCATTTATAAAATACTGAATAACAAATCGTTATAAAGAGTAAAAACGCTCGAAAAACGACTTTTTGAATGTTATAAACGACTTTTTGAATGTTTTTTTCGCCTTTAAAAACGACTTTTTGAATGTTTACGACGACATACATTTTTAAATGTCGTTTTTAATTTCTATATTTGCGAACATTCATTTTGTCGTTTTTTAAAAACAAAGGAGTATGGCTATAAAAATAACAAACAAAGATGTGATACAGAGCTATTTAATGACTGTATCTAAGTATGATTTTTCAGTGTACGAAAAACGCATTCTGTACAGGCTTGTGGAAGCAATGCAGTGTGAGATAGAAGGTAAAAAGCTTTATCCTGGACTACGTATAGAAAAGACGTTATACGATGATAGAGTTGTTTTAATGCCCATTTCTGCGTTTTTAGCCAACGATGATGACGAGAACTACACCCGTGTCAAAAAAGCGCTGTTAGACCTTAGAAATAAGTCTTTTGAGTTCGATGATGGGCAAATATGGAAGGTGATAGGTATTATCGAGAAGCCACAATTCAATTACAAAAGAGGCTGGGTAAGATTTGAAATACAACCTGAAGTATATAATGCCGTACTTAATTTTTCAAAGGGCTTCAGGAAGTATGAACTTAAAACGGCCATGGAGTTTACAAGTCAGTACTCGATGCGTTTCTATGAACTCATGAGTGGTCAAGAAAGGCCTTTGATTTACAGTATAGAGGATCTGAAAATCATGTTTGGTGTACAGGACAAATACAAACGTAACCCGGATTTCATAAA
>NZ_JANRHN010000061.1:0-7848 GCF_024733745.1 Bacteroides sp. ET225
TAAAGAAGACATTCTTGTCGGATACAGATGGTATGACACGAAAAAGGTGAAGCCTTTGTTCCCGTTTGGCTATGGCTTGAGTTATACTGAGTTCGAGTACGGAAAGGCTGTGCTTTCTGCTGACCGGATGACGGCTTCCAGCAGTATCCGGCTTTCATGTACGGTGAAAAACACAGGCCGGGTAGCCGGAAAAGAAATCGTCCAGCTTTATGTGGGCGATGAAAAATGCAGTGTGCCTCGCCCGCTGAAAGAATTGAAGGGATTCCGGAAAATTTCTTTGCAGCCTGGCGAAGAAGCAACGGTTGACTTTACCGTTACTCCTGATATGCTGAAGTTTTTCGATGACGAGAAGCATGAATGGCGCGCGGAGTCCGGCAAGTTCAAACTGTATGTAGGAGCTTCGTCGGCGGATATACGTAGCGTGGCGGAGTTTGTTTATGAATAAATGGTGGTTTGTTAGCTGTTTTTTACGGCTTATTTACGGAGTTTCTGGGGAGGCTGTCTCAAATAAACTTTGAGATGGCCTTTTTTATGTCTGCAAAAAAAATCGGGCAGGTCCTAACTTCGCTCAGTCAGAACTTGCCCGTCTCCCTAAATTTTTGTATCTTAGGGAATCAAGTCAATATATCCCAAAGATAATGTTTAAAAATTACACATCCAACGATAATCTGCT
Organism: Bacteroides sp. ET225; assembly: GCF_024733745.1. Classification (NCBI taxonomy): domain Bacteria; kingdom Pseudomonadati; phylum Bacteroidota; class Bacteroidia; order Bacteroidales; family Bacteroidaceae; genus Bacteroides; species Bacteroides sp. ET225. The sequence goes on from NZ_JANRHN010000061.1 coordinate 674, forward strand.
TTTACCTCCGTGTTTAGGCGATTTTATTCCCCAGAACGATCCGGTCCGGGTTGTTCACCGTATCATTGAACAGATAAACCTCGAAGAACTTTACCGCAGGTATTCTCCTAAAGGCTGTTCTGCATACCACCCGCGCATGATGCTTCAGATCCTTGTCTACGCTTATCTGCGTAATATCTATTCCAGCCGTCGCATAGAAGAGTTCTGCCGCAATGACATCCGCTTCATGTGGCTTACCGGCAATGTGACTCCTGACCATAACACCATCAACCGTTTCCGCAGCAGCCGGCTGAAGGATGTACTCAAGACAATATTTGCCACCATCGTGAAGTTCCTCGTAGCGGAAGGCTTTGTAAGTCTGGATGTGGCCTGTACCGACGGGACGAAGATGGAGGCGGACGCCAACCGTTATACGTTCGTCTGGGGCAAGTCCATACATACCCGCATATCCAGAATCGCGGAACAGCTTGAGGAGATATGGCAGTACGCCGAGTCCGTCACCAAGCAGGAACTGCGTGATTCCGCTCCCCTTACATATCAGGATATCACTCCGGAGAAAGTGGAAAAGGCGCTCTACCAGATAGACGATGCCCTGAACGGAGTGGACGCGGACAGAAAAATGAAAGCGAAGGTAAGACGTGTAAGGAAGTCATGGCCTGAACAGCTCAGGAAATATGAATCACAGGGAAAGATACTTGACGGACGCAACAGTTACTCAAAGACAGACAACGACGCTACTTTCATGCGCATGAAGGAGGACCACATGAGGAACGGGCAGCTCAAACCCGGATATAACCCCCAGATCAGTACCAACAGGCAGTTCATTCTGAACTATACCATCCATCAGTGTGCGGGTGATACCTCCACCTATCCTTTACATATGGATGACTTCCATTCCCTTTACGGCAGATACCCTGACGTATCTGTCTGTGATGCAGGGTACGGAAGCGAGGAGAACTATCTGTATGCCTTCAGACATGGTATTAAAACCTTCATAAAGTACAACTATTTTCATAAGGAACAGAAAAGGAACTTCCGGAACGACCCCTTCCTGTCTGCCAACTTTTATTATAATGAAGAAACCGACGGCATGTATTGTCCGATGGGACAGAGAATGGAAAGACTCTCCGATGCAAAGAGGATAACAGACAACGGTTTTGTGCAGACCATATCAAGATACAGGGCACGTAACTGTAAGGGCTGCCCGCTAAGATGCCGGTGTCACAGAAGCCGGTCGGAAAGGATTGTGCAGGTAAACCACCGTCTGAGGAAAATCAAGGAAAGGGAACGTGAAAAGCTGCTCTCTGATGAAGGCCTGAAATATCGCAGCCAGCGACCGCAGGATGTGGAAGCCGTATTTGGAAACCTCAAGAACAACAAGCACTTCAAGAGGTTCCATCTTCGTGGGCTTAAGAAGGTTGAAATTGAGTTCGGCCTGCTGGCCATTGCACATAATCTTGCAAAAGCAGCCTCTTAGGAGGCTTATGGCAACGAAAAAACAGTTTGAAAGGATGAAATCTTCAAAAGTAAGTTTATAAACTCATCTTTTGAGAGAAATCCAAATGACTTCAATCTGAAATGAAACAACAGAGGCCATCTCAAGTTTATTTTGAAACAGCCTCTTTCTTTTTTTAAGGGGAGATTCGGCTAGAGGCTGGATATTCTAATAGAAACACGGCTCTTTCATTTAAGCTTAGAAGAAGGTATATAATCCCCCCACCCACTTTTATGGGAAGCAGGAACTTTGGTATATTTGATACCCAAGACGTTACGAATCCTCTGAAATTACAAATTATTTCATTTTTGAGCCAGCATATGTATTATTGCGGTAAAGTTCATGGAAAGTTCTCCGATAAGTTCGGCCGTTCCCTTTGCCTTGTCAGAGAGCTTTTTCCTTTTGCCTTTCCATATCGAGAGTATTGCCAGTACCATCCTCTGTATCGTGTCAAGGTTTCTGGCGTACCTTGCATCTTTCCGTCTGATAAAGTCCTGCCTCAGGTTGCGGTCAAGGTCCCAGTGCATGCTTTCTATTGCCCAATGCATTCTGGCTATTGTGCCCAGCCGCCGGGCACTTCCGTGAAAACTGGAGACATAGAACCTTCCTTCGGAAGATTTCTGACCGTCAGATTTCCTTTCCGTTGCAGTCCGTATTTCGACAACCGTCAGATCTCCATTCCACTTTTCCCTGTCCGTAATCAGGTCATTTCCACGAAAGATGCGGCATACCCTGGTCTCTATCCTGCCATGTTCAAGGAAAGGCCCTTCCGAATATACATCCACAGGCTCTGCAAGCCCGACATTGTCCTCAATCCCATATCGCAAAGTCCTCTGGTTCGCCTTCAGCTCGATAAGGAAATCACCGCCTTTTTCCCGGATTTTGTCTATGATGGCTTTCTGGAAGGACATGGCGTCCGCCGTAACTATGCATCCCGACACATCCACCTTGTCCAGCAGTTTGGGCACGGAAGTTATCTCGTTGCTTTTTTCTTCGCACATGTCCGTGGCAAGAGTGACACCTCCTTTAAGGGAATAGGCTGACACGATGTCGGGGTTGCGTCCGTTTTCAAGTATCGTCCCTCTCATCGCCTTGCCGTCAATACAGAGGATGTCCACGGCAAAACCGACAAGTTCAGCATGGAAAGCGGCAGTAAATTCAGACATCCGTTCAGACATGGCTTCATCATCTATATGTTTGAATACACGGCAGAGCGTAGGCTCAGAAGGCACGCCCTCCAACAAAATCCCTAAAGAGCGGAAGCGTTTCAGATTACGCTCGCCGAATCTGATTATATCCGGCCTTGTTATACACTTGCCCAGCCGTCCGAGTATTACAAGAAGAAGAATATCTTCCAGCTTGTGTTTGTAGTTTCCCTTGTCTGTCCTGCGGTAATCCGGCACTGATTTCACAAATTCTTTCAGATGTTTCATTATGCTGCCACTATGGCGGAATGCATGTTTCTTTTTAATATATTAAACGCGCAAAATGTTGCATATCAGCAAAATAAATTGTATTTTCGCATAGCGAAAATTAAGGCGGAAATCAAAAAAACGACCTCTGTCGCATTGGATTTCCGCCTACAAAAATAATTTTATATGAACGATAAAAAGAAACACCGGAAGCGGTGCTTCCTGCATCGTTGTACGCAAAAATAATGGTTTTCGGAGAATAACAAGGATTATGGAGATTATTTTAAATGAAAGAGCCGTGCGTACTCTGGCAAATTTTTTGCAAAAATCATTGTCATGTAATAAATTTTTGTAACTTTAGCCTTTGAGGATATAGTGGCAATTACTTTAATGTTGTATTTGGACACTATAAATGCAATGCTTTTATTGTTATATTTCTAATTTTCAGATTCTTATATCGGATCCACGTTGAATTAGGCTATAAAGAGTGAAGATATGATGCAGAAGGAAAATAAAGAGGACTCCATGTCAAACTACTCCGAAGAAGTACAAGCCATTATAGACCGTATGCCTACCCAATGGGTCAAATGGTTTGCTCTGTGCGTAGGAAGTTTGATTGGAATCGTTATTTTATTGAGTTTCTGGATTAAATACCCAGATACGGTAGAAGGAGAAGTTTCTGTAACAGCAACCAAAGCACCTGTCAGATTAGTAGCAAACAACAGTGGACGTATGCAATTACTGGTAAAAAACAGACAATCAGTAAAGAAGAACGAAGTAATTGCATTCATCGAGAGTGGAGCTGATTATCATCATGTGTTGCAAGTAGAAGCTTTGCTTTTTAACCTTTATGCCGACCACGAAGCAAATTACCCGCTACCGGATAGCCTGCTACTGGGTGATGTAAGCACGGCATATAATTCGTTTTATATATCGTATAAACAATATAGGCAACTACTCACCTCAGATTTGTATGCCACGATGCGCATAAGCCTACAACAGCAAATCGAAATAGACAAAGAAATTGAAGACAATTTGCACAAGGAGATTGCTTTAAAAAAACAGGTGTTGGAAGCAATGGGCAAGCGTTTGGAAAAAGACAGCATCTTGTATGCAGCCAAAGGCATCAGCCAACAAGAGTATTTGGAAAAAGAATCCAACTACTTTTCTTTGCAAGAAACATTGCTAGCATTGGAAAGCAACTGTTTAATAAAACAATCTGAAATCAGACAAAGTCAAATAGAAATACAACGCACATTACTGGAAGAACAAGAAAACAAAGAAAAAGCCTTTGCCGAACTGGTAGCCCAACAAAATGTACTGTCCAACGCTATCAGCGTATGGAAAGAAAAATATATGGAAATAGCCCCGATTACAGGTGAGGTGGAGTACCTGGATTTCTGGAAAGACAACAGCTTCGTACAAGCCGGACAAGAACTGTTTACCGTCATACCAACCCGAAACGATATAGTAGGAGAAGTCATGATCGCTTCATATGGGGCAGGAAAAGTAAAAGAAGGACAAACTGCCAATGTAAAAATAAACAATTATCCTTACGAAGAATACGGAATGCTGAAAGGCAAGGTGCATTCTATCTCGCGTTTGACTAACAAGATGGAAACCAACAATAACATAATCGATGTATATTTGGTGGAAATCGTATTCCCTGATGGATTGGTCAGCAATTTTGGCAAGACACTTCCATTGGATTTTGAAAGCAAAGGTACAGTAGAAATCATAACAAAACGAAAAAGATTAATAGAACGTTTATTCGATAATCTTCGGTCAATAGGAGAAAAGTAAATATGAGATGGAAAAGGTTTCCAGTAGAATATCAGATGGACTCGCAAGACTGCGGACCAGCATCGTTGAAAATTATAGCCAAGTATTTCGGACGTTATTACTCCCTACAATACTTGCGGGACCGCTGCGGAATTACAAAAGAAGGTGTCTCTTTGCTAGATATTAGCACTGGAGCTGAAAGCATCGGACTACGCACTCTTGCCATTAAATGTACATTAAACGACGTTGTATCGAAAGTGCCACTACCTGCCATTGTGTTTTGGAATGAGAACCATTTTGTGGTAGTGTATAATGCAGATAAGAAATATATTTGGATATCCGACCCAGCCAAAGGACGTGTAAAATACACCCACGAAGAATTTCGCAAAGGATGGTATCCCAAGGGAGAAGAAAACGGTGTATTGCTTGCCGTAGAGCCGACTGTGGACTTCCAAAAAAGCGAAGCTGAAAAGACGCAACGCAAATCTACCTTTAGCGGCATACTGAGATACTTTTTCCCATATAAAAAACAGTTCGGCCTGGTCTTAGGTATCATGTTAGTGGTTACTTTATTGCAAGCAGTCCTTCCTTTCATATCGAAGGCTGTCATCGATGTAGGAATTAAAACCTCGGACGTGAACTTCATTCACATGGTGTTATTCGGCAACATTTGCATACTGGCAAGTGTCATGGCATTCAATGTACTACGCGACTGGGTGCTTCTACATATTACTTCGCGAGTGAACATTGCTTTGATATCTGATTATTTGATTAAGTTGATGAAATTGCCGGTAACATTCTTTGAAAATAAACTGCTGGGCGATATCCTGCAACGCGCACAAGATCATGAACGTATTCGCAGTTTTATCATGAATAATTCGCTGGCTTTAATATTTTCTTCACTAACGTTTGTTATCTTTGCAATCATATTGTTGGTTTACAATACAAATATCTTCTACATCTTTTTAGCAGGATCCGCATGTTACATCGTTTGGGTGTTACTATTTTTATCTATCCGCAAAAAATTAGATTGGGAATATTTTGAATTGCTCTCCAAAAACCAGAGTTATTGGGTAGAAACTGTATCTGCCATTCAAGACATCAAAATATTCAATTATGAAAAATACCGCCGTTGGAAATGGGAAGAGATACAAGCAAGATTGTATCATGTAAATAAGAAAGTACTGACTGTGACCAATGCACAAAATCTTGGCGCACAATTCATTGAAGGAATGAAAAATATGGCCATTGTGTTTTATTGCGCCGTAGCTGTCATTAATGGAGAAATCACATTTGGCGTCATGATATCCACACAATTCATCTTAGGTATGTTAAATGGCCCATTGATACAATTCATTAATTTCGTAGTTTCAGCCCAATATGCCAAAATCAGTTTTTTGCGCATCAACGAAATACGCGAATTGGAAGATGAAGAAGACTTGCTCTCCATCGGTTCAACAACCGTCATGCCGGAGAAAAAAGACATAACGCTGGAGAACGTCTTCTTCCAATATACTCCGAATGGCTCTATGATCCTGCGAGATGTCTTCTTACGCATCCCAGAAAAAAAAGTAACAGCTATTGTGGGAGGTAGCGGAAGCGGAAAATCAACATTGCTGAAATTATTGGTTCGACTTTATAAACCCACTCACGGAGAGATAAAAATGGGGGGTATGAATGTTACAGCCATCAACTTGCGGCAATGGAGGGATTTATGCGGGGTAGTGATGCAGGATGGAAATATTTTCAGCGATACGATTTTAAACAACATAGTGTTAGATGATGACCACATCGACTATGACCGCCTGCGCGAAGTATGCCGTACGGCACAATTGGAAGAAGAAATCAACAGCATGCCTAAAGGATTTGAAACTATGATAGGAGAAACAGGGCGTGGATTAAGCGGTGGACAAAAACAGCGATTACTAATAGCACGTGCACTTTACCAAGACCCAGAGTTCTTATTTTTAGACGAAGCGACCAATTCATTAGACGTGATGAATGAACGGAAAATCGTAGAAGCTTTAAACAATGCTTTCAAGCAACGAACCGTGGTAGTGATTGCACATCGGTTAAGTACAATACAACATGCAGATCAAATCGTTGTCCTAAACCAAGGATATATTGCGGAAATAGGAAATCATCAGACTTTAATGGAGAAAAAAGGATTATACTATCAACTGGTGGCCACACAAGCTACAGTTAATCCTTGTATACCGTCCTCAACCATATAGAACATACTGTGCAGATTTTAAGGCTTATTTTAGCATCCAAACATTATAGTCCGATAGAACTGGACTAAATTTCATGTTATCACCTTCCATTCAACCTTCTGTAGCTATCTATTTGAGCTATTTTCTTGCTTTCTGCCACCATAGCCCTCTACTAGCCTATAAAGCGAGAAAATAGCTCAAAATATCCCTCAAGCAGAAAAGAATAAATCTTAAGACAGACTGACAACGCATATTTTCACAATCATTTTATTA
>NZ_JANRHN010000062.1:0-7096 GCF_024733745.1 Bacteroides sp. ET225
TGCGCTGTCTGCTGCGTTGTCCCGGCTCTTGTGTGTGGATTTCCTTTGCCTTTCGGTCTGCCTTGCAGCGTGAAAGAAGTTTTCCGGTTGGGTTTTCCGTGCAGCCCGTTGTACGGTTTTTTATCCTATTATTCATAAAAAAAGGTAAGAATATCTGTTTTAGGACATGTAAATTTGTGAAAGACCTTTTTGCTATGTAATTTTACACGCTATTTGTAAAATGACAGATAAGGTCTTGTTTTTTAATATGGTAAAAAGATTTGCATTGTTCGTGACTTTGTGTGTGGCGATTGTAAGGTTGTCGGCTCAGACAATCACGGGGGTCGTGACTGATGCTGATTCGGGCGAGCCGTTGCCTTACCTGAACGTATATTATGAAGGAAAGAACGTAGGTACCGTTACAGATACGGACGGAAACTATTCGATAGCTCTTCGTCCGGAATGGAAAGTTCTGACATTCTCGATGGTGGGCTATTCGTCGCAGAAGCTGAAGGTGACTTCTTCAACGAGGAAACTGAACGTGAAGATGAAAGCCGACCTTGTGCTCGATGAAGTGATTGTCAAGCCGAAAAAGGAAAAGTATTCGCGGAAGAACAACCCGGCGGTGGAGATGATGAAGAAGGTGATCAAGGCAAAGAAACTGTATGATCTGGGAGCGAACGACTATTATCATTATACGAAGTACCAGAAGATTACCTTCTCGATGAACGACATTACGGCAGACTCGCTGAAAGAGTCGAACTTCTTCAAGAAGTACCCGTTTTTCCGCGAGCAGGTTGAGGTTTGTGATGTGACCGGAAAAAACATCCTCCCTTTGTCGATGGATGAAACGGTGTCGGAAAAGGTGTACCGCAAGGAGCCGCACAGCGAAAAGACAATCATCAAAGGGATGAACTCGTCGGGAATCAACGAGCTTTTCAATACGGGTGATATCCTTACGACGATTCTGAAGGATGTGTTTCAGGACATAAACATCTATCAGGACCGGTTCCGCTTCCTGCAGTATCCTTTCGACAGCCCGATTTCGAATGCGGGTATCAATTTCTACAAGTACTATATCATGGACACGCTGGAAGTTGACAAGGAAAAGTGCTTCCGGCTGACGTTCGTGCCGAACAACTCGCAGGACTTCGGGTTTACGGGCGAGCTGTATATCCTTGCGGATTCAACCTTCCGCGTGCATAAGTGCCGGCTCAAGCTGCCCAAGAAGTCTGACATCAACTTTGTGGACAACATGATCATCGACCAGAAGTTCGGCGCGCTGCCTTCGGGCGAGTGGGTGCTGAAGGAAGACGACATGCTGTGCGAGCTGTCATACTTGCGGAAGATTCTGGGTTCGTTCCAGGTGCGCAGGACCACGCGGTATTCTGACTTCGGCTTTGAAGAGATTTCCGACCGGATATTCAAGAAGAAGGGCGATGAGATAAAGGATGTCAATGCCATGATGAGGGACGAGAGCTTCTGGAAGGATTACCGGCCGGAGCAGCTGACCAAGTCGGAAGACAACATGAGCAATTTTGTGGAGAATCTTTCCCAGATCAGAGGGTTCAAGTACATCATGTTCGTGCTCAGGGCCTTTATCGAAAACTTTGTGGAAACCGGTGTCAAGGGACGTCCCAGCAAAGTGGACATCGGGCCCATCAACACGATGATTTCGAGCAACTACATCGACGGGCTGCGCTTGAGAGGCTCTCTGCAGACCACCGCCAATCTGAATCCGCACTGGTTCTTCAGAGGATATTATGCCTACGGATTCAAAGACAGAAAGTCGAAATACAAGGGAGAGGTGGAGTATGCCTTTGACAAGAAAGAGTATCTGCCGCGCGAATATCCGATCAACTCGCTGACCCTGTCGTATTCATACGACAACATGCTGCCCACCGACAAGTTCATGGGTACGGACAAGGACAACGTGTTCACTTCGCTGAAGGTGACCGATGTCGACCAGTACAATTACGAGCGGACGGCAAGCGTCAAGTATGAGCTTGAACGGGAATCCGGACTGAAGACCACCATCCTGCTCCGCCATACCAATCTGGAACCTTGCGGAAAGCTGTTCTATCGCACGATGGAAGGCGAGAGCCGGCTGCAGCAGGACATAGCCTCAGGCGCATTGAGCGGTACCGAATGGGTGCGTTCGCCTTATAACACGCACGACTTCTCGGTGGCTGAGGCTTCGGTTGCTCTCCGCTATGCTCCCGGTGAAACGTTCATCAACACAAAACAGCGCCGTTTGCCGATCAATCTCGACGCTCCGGTGTTCACACTCCAGCATACGCTGGGACTGAAAGGCGTGTTGGGAAGCGACTATACCTATAATATGAGTGAAGTCACCTTCTACAAACGCTGGTGGCTGAGTTCGTGGGGAAATATCGACACCTCCCTCAAGGGAGGAATCCAGTGGAACAAGGTTCCTTTCCCGCTGCTGATCATGCCTGCCGCCAATCTTTCGTACATCATCCAGGACGAAACATTCAGCCTGATCAACAACATGGAGTTCCTGAACGACCGTTACGCTTCGCTTGATGTGTCGTGGAACATGCAGGGAAAGATTTTCAACCGCATTCCGCTGCTGAAGAAACTGAAGTGGCGCGAATTTATCAGCGTGAAGTGTCTGTGGGGCAAGCTTACGGACAAGAACAATCCGTTTCTTCCGCAGAATGCGAACGACCCGACCCTGATGATGTTCCCCGGCCATTACGATGCGGCCGGCAACTTCCATACGTCGAGCTATGTGATGGATCCCAAGAAGCCGTATGTGGAGGTCAGCGCAGGAATCCACAACATCTTCAAGCTGCTCCACGTGGAGTATGTCCGCCGTCTGAACTATAATGAACTGCCTACGGCAAGCAAGTGGGGCATCCGCTTCATGATCCGGACGGTGTTCTGAGAATATTCTTTTTTCTGACAAAATTACTTGTTTATATAAAGTTTTTGTAATTTTGTCATATAATCCGAGGAAACTTATGGTGAAGGCAGAAATACAGAGCGTGAAGTTGCGGTTCGGCATCATCGGCAATACCGAGGGACTGAACCGCGCGATAGATATAGCCATGCAGGTGGCTCCTACCGACCTTTCCGTATTGGTGACGGGAGAGAGCGGTGTTGGTAAGGAAAGTTTTCCGCAAATCATCCACCAATTCAGCCGCAGGAAGCACGGGCCTTACATTGCCGTTAACTGCGGAGCGATTCCTGAAGGTACCATTGATTCGGAACTTTTCGGCCATGAGAAGGGAGCGTTTACAGGCGCAATCAGCGACCGGAACGGTTATTTTGCCGAGGCTAACGGAGGTACAATCTTTCTGGATGAGGTGGGAGAGCTTCCGTTGTCTACCCAGGCGCGCTTGCTCCGAGTGCTTGAAACCGGCGAATATATAAAGGTAGGTTCTTCGAAAGTGCAGAAAACCGATGTGCGCATCGTGGCGGCCACGAACGTGAATTTTGCCGATGCCATCGCCGAAGGCCGTTTCCGTGAAGACCTGTACTACCGTTTGAATACGGTGCCCATTAAAGTGCCGCCCTTGCGCGAGCGTCCCGACGACATTGTTCTTCTGTTCCGCAAATTCGCTTCAGACTTTGCCGAGAAATACCGTATGCCGGCCATTCAACTTACGGAGGATGCCAAGCGTGTGCTCGTGTCATATTCGTGGCCGGGCAATATCCGCCAGCTGAAGAATATCACCGAACAGATTTCTATCATCGAAACGAACCGTGACATCAGTGCGGAGATTCTGAAGAATTATCTTCCGGCACAGCCGGAATCGCAGCTGCCTGCATTGTTGGGGATGAAGCCGGGTGAGAAGAAGTTTGAAAGCGAGCGCGAAATCCTTTATCAAGTGCTGTTTGATATGCGGCGTGACGTGACGGAACTGAAGAAGCTGGTTCACGGAATACTTGCCGAACGTAACGGAGGGGCTTCCGCAGCTTCTCCGGAGGTGCAGAGTGCGGTGCATTATTTGCAGAATCCGCCAGTGAATGTCATTCAGGATCCGTCGATTGTGGTGAATGCGCCTTCTGTGACTCCGGTCAGCACCATTACTCCGGCGGATGCGCCTCAAGTGAAGCTGGCTCATCCGGCTGTAAAGGTGACTCCGGTCATGATGCCTGAGGTGCAGGATACGGAAGAGTATGTGGAAGAGAATCTTTCGCTTGACGAGGTGGAAAAGGAAATGATCCGCAAGGCTCTTGAAAGGCATCACGGGAAAAGGAAAAACGCGGCAAACGATCTCAAGATATCAGAACGTACACTTTATAGAAAGATAAAAGAATATGGGCTTGATTAACAGAATAAAGAAAAAAACAGTGGTCTGCTTTTCGGCTGCCGTGCTCTGTGTGCTGACGGCGTGCACCATCTCTTATAAATTCAACGGTTCGTCCATCAACTATGACAAGGTAAAGACCATTTCGTTCGATAATTTTCCCAACCGTTCGGCTGCTTTCGTGTGGGGTCCGATGGAGTCAATGTTCAATACGGCCTTGCAGGACAAGTATATGCAGCAGACAAGACTGCGGCAGGTGCGACAGAACGGTGACCTGCAGCTCTCGGGAGAAATTACGAATTACGACGCTTATAATAAAGGCGTAGGGTCTGACGGCTATTCTACGATGGCCGAACTCCGCATGACTGTCAACGTGCGTTTCGTGAACAACTCCAACCATGCGGAGGATATTACCGACCAGCAGTTCTCGGCGAGCCGGGAATACAACTCCAGCCAGCAGCTCTCTTCCGTACAGGAAGAGCTTGTGACGCAGATGATTGATGAAATCGTTGAGCAGATTTTCAATGCAACCGTAGCTAACTGGTGATGCGGACTATGATGTGGCAGCAGCTTATACAGAAATGGATCAGGCATCCCGAGTCGTTGGACGGAGAAAGCCTCAGGCAGTTGAAGGAACTGCTGGATGCTTTTCCTTATTTTCAGACAGCAAGGCTTCTTTATCTGAAGAATCTGTTCTTGTTGGGCGATCCCGGCTTTAAGGAAGAGCTGCAAAAGGGAGCTTTGTTTGTTGCCGACCTGAGCGTACTGTTCTATTTCATTGAGGGAGAGCGTTTCGAGCTGAAGAAGCATTTGCCTGAGGCGGCCGGCGTATCGGAAGCGGAAGGTGACCGGACGCTTGATCTGATCAACCGTTTCTTGTCGGATGCGGAGCAGGCGGGCGATGACGGCCTGCTTCCTTTGCCCGTTGAGTCGAGCGTAGACTATACGTCTGTCTTGCTGGAAGAAGGAGAGGAAGACGGCGGATCCGCATTGCCTTTGCAGGGACATGAGTTTATAGACCGTTTTATAGAAAATGCCGGTTCTGAGGAACTTTTGCCGGATTTGCCTGCCGGGAAGCCGGAAGAATGTGCCGCTGAGGACTCCCTTGCGGGAGATGCTTGCGCAAAAGAGGATGACACAGAGGAGGATGAAAGCTATTTCACCGAAACCTTGGCTAAAATATATGTTAAACAGCAACGGTATGACAAAGCTTTGGAAATTATTAAAAAATTAAATTTGAAATATCGAAAAAAAAATACTTACTTTGCAGACCAAATGAGATTTCTGGAAAAATTGATTATTAACGCTAAATCAAAATAGGAAAATGTATTTATTATTAGTTGTATTATTGGCGCTTGCGGCTGTACTGATGTGCTTTGTCGTATTGGTGCAGAATTCTAAGGGTGGCGGCCTTTCGTCGGCATTTGCCTCTTCAAACCAGATTATGGGTGTGCGCAAGACTACTGATTTCATTGAAAAGCTGACGTGGGGACTGGCTGTTTTCATGGTTGTAGTGAGCGTTGCGGCATCGTATGTGATTCCGTCGCAAACGGGAAATTCTTCTGTAATCATGGACCGCGCGGTGAAAGAACAGACCACTAATCCTTTGAACGCTCCTGCAGGCTTTGCTGCTCCTCAGAGCAATGACGGAGCTGCTGCGACAACTCCGGCACCTGCCGCAAATGATTCTGCCGCGAAGAAATAACTATTGATCAAAACAGCAGTTGGTTTCAGATATGTTTGAAATCATAAGATAAACAGACAACGGACCTTGTATTTCTCTGGAAAGATGCATTCAAGGTCCGTTGTTTTTATATTTACTCAGTCAACTATGGAAACGCAGTCAAAAAAACGCATCCTGGCAGTCGACGCTTTGCGCGGATTTGCCGTAATGGGGATAATACTTTTGCATAATATCGAGCATTTCAACTATTATTCTTTTCCGGAGGCTCCGTCGTCTTTCATGAAATCGCTCGACACTTCTCTGTGGAATTTTCTGTTCTTTTCGTTCTCCGGAAAGGCGTATGCCATCTTTGCTTTGCTGTTTGGCTTCACTTTTTATTTGCAGAGCCACAGTGCGGCAAAGAGGGGCGAAGATTTCAAGAACCGCTACATGTGGAGGCTGCTTCTGCTGCTGGGCTTCGGCTTCATCAATTCGCTGTTTTTCCCCGGAGAGATATTGGTGCTGTATGCAATATTGGGCTTCATCCTCGTGCCTGTCCGCCATTGGACAAACAGAAGCCTGCTTGTGCTGGCCATAATTCTCATGCTCCAGCCTTTGGACTGGATAAAAGTTTTTATGGGGCTGTCTGATCCGTCTTATGCTCCCGAACAGATGATTTATTCTTTGGGTGACGTTTATCCTCAGTTGGGCGGGGACTCGTTTTGGGAGATGATCAAGGCGAATTTCGTTGCCGGACAATTGGCGAGCCTGAATTGGGCGTGGTGTTACGGGCGTGTATTCCAGACTTGCTCTTTGTTCATTTTGGGCATGCTGTTGGGCCGTCTGGGGTATTTCAGGTTTGCAACGGACGACGAGCGGAAGCGTTCGGCCCGTTTCTGGATCCGGATGCTCTGCGTTTCGCTTCCTCTGGCTGTGGTGTTGTATTACTTCAAAGAGCTTGTATTTGCCTGCGTTGACCAGAAGCTGGTGCTGGAGAGCCTGAAAACCATCTTGAACTCATGGTACAATCTGTTTTTCATGTTTTCGATGGTGGCGGCCTTTCTGTTGCTCTATTGGGTCAATGAGGGCAGAATCCAGCGCATCCTTGCTCCTTACGGACAAATGAGTCTGACCGACTATATCACCCAGTCCGTAATCGGCAGTTTTTTGTACT